>JAEOSL010000164.1 GCA_016840385.1 Candidatus Thorarchaeota archaeon
CAGTCGTTTTCAAAAAAATAGGTGACTCGTATATTCCTGTATTCAACATCACATCAGATGACCCTAGGTACGTTGGTGGAAACGTATGCACAGTTGGTGATATGGATAATAATGGTGATCTTGAGTTCATTGTAACTGAACAAATTTCCGGTTTCGATGGGCTATCATTACTTCGGTTGTTTGATTGGCAGATAGATACGTGGGTGAACATCAGAAATTATGCATTTGTTACAGGTGAATACAACAACAATGTACAAACGGTGCAGATAGCAGACGTTGATAATGATGGTGAGAATGAGGTTCTGGTCAATCATGATCAAGAATTAGTCCATGTTCTGGAATATACTGGAGGAGTATTCGTAAAATCTTGGAGTTGTGCTCTGCTAGATAATAGAATCAATTGTGCAATTGCAGGGGACATAACAAATGATGGCTTAATCGATATTGTTGTTCCCGATCCTTATACGGATCTCATCTATATCTATGAAACAGTGCTGGGTAGTATTGTGAATACGTTCAACATTTCATTTGTTCATGACAATCATTGGGGTAGTGGTGGGTATACATGCATGGATATTGGGGACTTAATTGGTGATGCTCATAATGAATGGGTATTCGTTCATCATAATGAAACTGCATTCCCGCATGAGTGGATAACTATCTTCAGAAATGATACAGTACTCCAAGAAGGACCAACTGGATATCTCTACGCCTCAACAGTTGAAATTGGAAATTATGATAATGACGAAGCTGGTACAGTGGTCACTACAACCACTTCCACAACCACGACTTCCACACTGACTACTAACACAACAGCAGCATTTCCAATACCCATTGAGATGTTAGTAATAGTAGTAGCAATACCTGTAGCAATTGTCGTTATAGCTATTGCAGTCAAACGTCAGAGGAGCTAGTTCCAAATTCATCCATCCATAGGAAAAAATTGCACTAGGAAAGCTTAAGGTGCGGAAAACAATCTTTACACTAAGTTTGTTAGAAGGAGAAGAAAATGATGGATGACATTGCATCGAGATTGAAGGTAGTTTCTGTTTTCATCTTCCTAGGTTTTCTCATGACTTTAGGAATGACTGCTATGACCCTTCTCAATCCTGGTGGAGGGAATCTCTACGAAGTGCGAGCGATTGGAAGTGTAATTGCTGACTTGTTAGCTGCATCAGCCCAAGATATTAACATTGTACTGGTAAGCTTGGTGTTTGACAACTTCTTCATTATTGGGTATCTTTGTATTTTCTATGGGCTCTTTCTGATTACAAAAGAGAGGGATAGAGTCATCTCAATGATAGGTTTTGCATTGGGCTTAACTACAGGCTTCACTGATCTAATCGAGAATGCATTTCAGGTTGCACTCCTAACGGGAGTCCCGAACGGATGGGTGCCTGCGGATAGTGTCTTCTCATCACTGTGGGTTGTGATGTATGTGAAGGATATTTCCAGTTACATGGCTGGGTTTACTTTCATCGTGCTGTTACTGCTTTCTCTTAGTGATCCACCAGAGTTCAAATCATCCAAGCTGATCTTCGCAATCCTCCTTGGACTCTACGTCAGCTTTGGAGTAGTAGCAATCATCGAGCCATCGTTTCTGGTGTTTAGGAACCTAAGCTTCATGATTGATTTACTCATTGCTTCTCTACTCTTCCGTCAGATGTCTGCGAAACTGGGTTAGCGAAATCGAATGGGGGGAGTTGCGATTCCAGAGAGGTCAAGTGAGAAGTACTATAGGGACACAGCTCGATTCTATGATCCTTTTACTGAACTCCCTGACGAGTAGCTCTACCTGGAACTAGCAAAACGCTTTGGTTCTCCCATATTAGAACTTGCCAGTGGAACTTGAAGAATAACTTTCATTCTTGCTGAAGCTGGTACACCCACACCTTTCAATGCAACCTTGGCAATCGCAGCTGGGGCGGTGGGTGCCGGTGTCGTAATTCTCACTGGTGGTGTGGGTATGTTTAAACGGGAAAAAATGGGTTCCAACTAATGCGCAAGATTCATATTCACAGATTGTGGTGATGCGATAACCTACTCACTGAAGGCGGGAAAAAAACTCAGCGAAAGAATTAACGGAACACGTATTTCAACGGTCGCCTGTATACGATACTATAGAGTAGAGTATGTTTCTTTTCTGCAGACAGCACCGCACACAGTTCTAGGTAGGTTTCAAGCAATATCTAAAGGAGTTGATAAAACTGAAGAATTACCCCACTGAAGATCCAGTACTTGTAACATGCGGCTTACCATACGCCAGTGGACCAATGCACATTGGCCATCTTAGGACATATGTGCCTGCAGACGTTTTTGTGAGACTCCTAAAGAAAATGCGAGTGGCCGTTACGTTCGTCTGTGGTTCAGACACACATGGTACCCCGGTCCTTGTGAAAGCCGAGGAAGAGGGTCTTAGTCCTAAAGAGACCTATGAGAAGTATCACAAAATACTGGAGGATACATTCCCGAAGATCAACATCTTCTTTGACAATTACAGTCATACAGACAGCGAGGAGAATCATAATAGAACAATTCAGATTGTTCAGACCCTTATTGACAATGGGCACATCTACGCAAAAGAGATTGAAACCCCCTTCTGTGACACCTGTGGTCGCTCTCAACCAGATAGGTTCGTCCGTGGCGATTGTCCATACTGTGGTAAGGATGCACGCGGCGATGAATGTGACCAAGGCTGTGGTAGATACATCGAACCAGGATTGATACTGAACCCTAGATGTGCGGTGTGTGGTAACCCCACAAAGCCAATCACCAGAAAACATCAGTTTCTGAAACTGAGCGCATTCGAGGACTTTATCGGTGATTACCTGAAAAACGTGGATGGCACAAAGAACGCAAGGAACTTTGCACTCGGTTGGGTCAAAGAAGGCCTGAGAGACTGGTGCATTACAAGAGACCTCGACTGGGGAATCAAGTTTCCTGGTGATGATCTAGTTCTCTACGTCTGGGTTGATGCACCGATTGGTTACATGTCGAGTACAGAGCAATGGGCCAAGAAAATTGGCAAACCAGATGAATGGGAGAAATTCTGGAAACCCGGCGATGGTCGACTTGTCCACTACATTGGTCTGGATATAGTTCAGCATCACTGTATATTCTGGCCTGCAATGCTAAAGGGTAGTGGCTACAATCTTCCCTTCGCAATCGTTGCATCAGGAATGGTCAAGATCGAAGGTCATAACTTCAGCAGAGGCAGAGGTTATGTTGTATGGGTTCAGGAAGACTATCTTGACAGAGGTCTTGATCCTGACTATCTTCGATACTACATTGCTTCATACACTTCCCAGACGAAAGATCTCGACTTCAGCTGGGATGCATTTGCAGACAAGGTGAACAACGAACTTGTAGCAACCTTGGGTAACTTCCTCTATCGCGGATTACACTTCACACACAAGCACTTTGGTGAAGTACCAGAAGGTACGTTTGATCCAAAGCTCAAGAAAGAAGTTGAATCGGCTATCGGAACAATAACCGATGCTGTGAATGAGTATGAACTGAAGAAGGTCGCAGATGAAGTTCTCAGAGTCGCTGCAGTTGGTAACGAGTACTTCCAGTCTCAGCAACCATGGAAGCTAGTGAAAGAGGATATGAAGAAAACTGGTGAGGTGCTCTTCAACGCACTATCTCTAGCCAAAGCACTAGCTATCTTCATCGAACCCTTCCTTCCCTCCGCGGCTGAAACCATATGGGGACAGCTAGGCAATGATCCATCAACGATACATGAAGCAGTGCTTGAGGATGCACTTACACCTCCTGAGGTTGGTACAAAGATTGCCAAGCCTGCTCCAGTGATTTCCAAGATTGATGAGGATCTTCTAGCAGAACTCAAACACATAATTAGTGACCGAGTAGCTGCTGCATCTGCAGCACAATCGGGAGAGGTTGAACTAAAATTGGCACCAATAAAAGAAACAATATCATTTGACGACTTTCAGAAAGTCGACCTACGAGCTGGAAAGATACTGACCTGTGAAAAGGTTCCCAAGAAGGATAGACTTCTCCTCCTTGAAGTTGACATTGGTAGTGAGAAACGAACCATTGTCACTGGACTAGCAGACCAGTATAAACCTGAGGAGCTAATCGGAATGACTGCATTGTTCCTAGTGAATCTTGCTCCCAAGAAGATTGGCGGCATTGAAAGCCATGGAATGGTCATTGCTATTGAGAAAGGTGATGAACCTGGTCGATGGTTCCCAGTCCAAGTAGACAATGTTCCTCCAGGCAGTAAAGCTGCATAGAATTTGAATAATGAGGTGGAAAAATCCACCTCTTCCTCTATTTTTCCTCAAATCGCGAGGATGCGAACCTTTTAGAACACTTACTACATACAATACGTGCGGATGTCAGTGAGGAATCATGGTAACTCTTACTAACATCAGTTACCACACCCAATTGATTCTTTGTTGTAATCCGCCCCTTTTGAAGTCGTATTTTTTGAGGGCTACTGGTGGTTCTAAGTAATGTCAAACTCTCTTTATTTTCTCAGACATGCGGAAACAAAGATCAAACCAGACGTATCTGCTCGTGAATGGAATCTGACAAAGGCAGGACGACTAAGTACTCAGGAAATAGTTGAAACCCAGGTATTCGACAAGATAAATGGGATTATCCACTCGAGTGAAAAGAAAGCAAAACAAACCGCAAACATCTTTGCCAAAGCAATCAATGTTGAAACCTATGAACTACCTGAGATTGATGAGCTTCATAGAAACCATGAGGGGTCCCTGACAAATGAAGAGTATCGTGCTCGGGTGAGAGCCACTCTAACAGACTGGGAACATAATGAAACTGGGTGGGAGTCTGGAGAAACTGCACTTACTCGCTTCAAGGAAGGAGTTCGACGAATCAATATGATGTTTCACGACATGAACATCCTTGCTGTTTCACATGGTCTGGTGCTAACTCTCTTTTTCAGTGACCTTACTAACCTCAGGAACATTGCGTATGAGCGCTGGGCACAACTCAAATTTCTGAGCTGGGGATTGGTCCGAGACAGCAGGGTTCTCAACGATATAGTGTGAGGGGTAGATGCTCCGAACCTTTTTTTGTGATGAAGTTCAGTGCTGCTCAGTGATTTGACATGGGAAAAATTACCAAACCAATGATTACATCATTTTCCAAGTTCAAGTCTGCATGGGAGAAGGATGCAGGAAAACCAGAGAACTCGATCATGTACTATTTGATCGCAGCTCTGAATATCGAAAAGGATCCGAAACTTGCTGATGCGATGATGACAGTTATTGTATCAAAGAAGCATAGCATGGCGTCTGGAAGCTCTCCTTCTGAACTCAAGTTAGGAAAGAGTGCCAAATACTATGTCGGACAGTTCAAGAAAAATCCGAACATTGCACGCTCATATGTTGGTGGTACTAACACTAACAAGTACAAGTACAGTAAGAGCAATCTGACCATGACTATTGACAGGAAAGAGAAACAGGCAAAGGGTGTGAAGATATTCATCCAGAGTGGTGGAAAGGATCTTGCGACTCCAGTGTATCTTCG
>JAEOSL010000072.1 GCA_016840385.1 Candidatus Thorarchaeota archaeon
CATCAATGTCTAGACGACGAAGTGCATCAACACCGATCTGGGCAGTACCACCAGCAATCTCTGGTGATGATGATGCGTACTTGATTTGGATATCAAATGGTTCTCCTCGATATTCTCTAAAGCCAGTAACTGGATTAATGTCGAAGTCACCTGTAGCATCAAGTAGGTCGTTACCGATTTCTGATTGGTCAGTATAGTAGTGGTATGTGAAGTCATCCTCAACACACCATCCGTTTGGATAGGGTACGATTGAGTCGTGTTCCTGTGAGAAACCGTCCATGATATCTACAGTAACTGCTGTTTTGTCAAATGCAAATGCGAATGCTCTTCTTAGAACGCTCTCGTTCAATGGGTAGTCACGAGTGTTTATAGTGATGTGACCATATCCATTTCTGAGTGCGCTAAAGATGTCTATATCAGGATCTTGATCCAAGGTCTCGAGATAAACTGGATCAAAAAAGCTATTGTCCATTTCAATCTCTCCAGCTTGGAGCGCAAGAATAACCTGATCCTGGTTTGCAATCACTTTGAACACAAGTTTGTCCACGTATGGACCTACACTGAGATCACTTGGTACATCAGCTGCTACTGAAAGAGCAGGTGATACCGCCATGAAAATAAATGCAGCGGCAAAAGTGAGAGCAATCAGTCTCGTTTTACGATTACTAATCATATTCTCTCTATCTCCTTTCCATCCGAGTCGAATTCGGATATGATTCGTCTGCTAGAGGTCAATAAAAGGATTGTGTATCAAGAGTTCTATGTGTAATGGTAAACAGTTACAATTAATTATTAGATGTCTATTGAATAAAAAAATAGAACATCGAAGTAAAAGTTCGGGGGACCTATGCAAAAAATTGGGATAGGGGACTTGTGTCCCCTAATACCTTGTAGATTATTTCTGTCTTAGTAGAACAAAGCCACCCACGAGAATTACAACAGCTGCACCAACTGCACCAGCAACGATTGCTAGAGTAGCATCGAAGGTTGCTGCAGTGGTAGTAGTAGTAGTGGTAGTTGTTGTAGTTGTTGTGGTTGTGGTTACTGTCCTATCTGGAGCATAGTGGAACAGTGGGTTCCAGGTAAGCTCGTAGAACTCACCAGCCTCAAAGTCACTAAAGATGTAAGGTCCACAGTTCACGTTAGGCTCTGCAGGATCAAACACTGGGTTCCAGGTGTTCCAACCCTGATAACCAATTCCAGTATCATCGTTGAAGATGTGTTCTGGAATGATTGTGTCATATGCAAAGTTGCTGAAGTGCCAGTATGACTCAGTGTTGAACTCAATAACAGCTCTGTAGGTTGTTGGAGCATATGCCGCTGCCAGGTCACCAATGTCAGAACCTGCGGGATTACCGAATGGTGCACTCTCATACGCATAGGTGATGCTGAATGCGACATCTTCTGCTGTTAGTGGTTCACCATCACTCCAGGTTGCATTCTGGATGATATCGATAGTGAATCGAGTGTGTCCATCAGGTACATCAGCATTGTCAGAGTGTGTCTCGGTCACCATGCTCTCGGCAAGATCGGGCCAGGGGTTAAGGTCTGGAGCGAAGCCGTAGAGTGAAGGCCATATCTCTGATAGAATAGCTGCTGAGAAGGCAGAGTTTGTAACGTAGATGTTGAAGCTGTCAGGTTCCACGCCGATTGCAATGGGTACTGTACCGCCAAATGTGCCATCGATTTTCCGAATCTTCCTCTGAGTCCAGGGACCAGCGATGTATCTACCAAGATCCGGAACATGACCAGTGAACTCGTCGTTTCTGTAACCCTGCATGTAAGTATTCTCGTACACAACGAGCCGGGGCACGTTGTACTGTAGAATCTTCTGCATCTCAGCTGCTGCATCAAAGACGTCCTCATAGGTTGTGCCGTAGAGGAGAGCATCTCTGTAGCTGTCGTAGGTTGCATTTCTGAAGTTGGTCGGGTTCAGGTACGGAACATCTGCGTTCTCGGACCAGTAGGAGTATGCAAGCCAATCAACATCGTTACTGTAGAAGTTCACGGCGTAGAAGACCATGTCATAATCTTCGTGGCTGTCTAGCCTTGAGATGTACTCGTTGAAGTCTGCTGCACGGGTCTCAGCGTTAATTCCAAGACGACGTAGTGCATCGACACCAATCTGGGCTGTACCACCAGCAATTTCTGGGGAAGTTGATGAATATTCGATCTCAATATCAAATGGTTCACCCTTGTAGGTTCTGTATTCAGGACCCATAGGGAAGAGACCGCTATCATCTAGTAGCGCATTACCAATAATTGATTGGTCAGTATAGTAGTGTGATGTGAACTGGTCTTCAACACACCAACCGTTGGGGAAAGGCACGAGAGAGTCGTGTTCTTGTGAGAAGCCGTCCATAATATCTACTGTTACTGCTGTTTTATCAAACGCAAATGCGAATGCTCTCCTTAGAATACTCTCGTTCAATGGTGCGTCACGACAATTAATTGTGATGTGACCATAACCATTTCTTAGAGCACTAAAGATGTCTATATCAGGATCTTGATCCAATGCCTCGAGATAAACTGGATCAAAAAAGCTATTGTCCATTTCTATCTCTCCAGCTTGGAGTGCAAGAATCCTCTGATCCTGGTTTGCAATCACCTTGTACACAACTTTGTCCACGTATGGACCCACGTTGATATCACTGGGTACGTCAATGGCTACTGACAATGCCGGTGATACCGCCATGAAAACAAAAGCTGCGGCAAAGGTAAAAGCTACCAGTCGTTTACTACGATTAGTAAGCATAATTTTCTCTATCTCCATTTCAGTCCGAGTCGAAGTCGAACAAGGATGATTTATTGGAGAGTATTAAAAGAAAAAGGAACAACGCGGCCGATGCCATTGATAGACAATAGGTTGCTTTGAAGTTGTGCGGAAATAGGCAACAGGTTGCGTTGATTTTTTGCGGGATGTAACTAATGCGTTTTACAAAACTCATTCCTGGGAACATCTTCAAATTAGGAGTTTCCTTTCAATACAGGAATGAAAATCATCAAAGAAATTAGTTAGCATTCAAAAATAAAAATGGATGAGTGGGCTAAGAAAAAAAAGCCCAACTCAAATGATCGACTATCCGTACTTAATTCGGGGGTCGAGTACTCCATATAGCAAGTCCGCAACAAAGTTCGCCAGAATTGCGGTTATTGCGATTATCATGAAAATGGTTTGGATAACTGGGTAGTCACTCAACAATAGACTGTCGAAAATGTACCTCCCCAAACCTCGCCACGTGAACACTGTTTCCGTCAACGTGGCACCATTTATCAGAAAACCGAAATTCATTGCTATTATGGTTACCATTGGAAGCATCGCATTCTTCAACCCGTGTTTGTACAACACTTGGTTCTCGTCTAACCCCTTTGCTCTTGCTGTGAGGATATAGTCTTCTGTCATGACATCAATCAAGTTATTGCGCATGTACAAAAAGTATCCACCATAGCCACCAACACCAAGTGTGATCACTGGTAAGGTAAGATGGTGTAAGACGTCACCAGCAACCATCAACGCCCCGAACGGGTGATCTCTTGCCACTTCCCAGACTTCGTAACTGATCGTTCCGAATTGCGGGAATCCTAATCGAACTCCCCATACCGCATCGGTCCATTCTGGAAGCATGTAGCCGAAGACAAGCAAAAGCATCATCCCCAGCCAGAACACAGGCAAGGCGTATATGAAGAGGGCAACAGTAACTGCACTGACATCTTTTCGTGAGCCAGGATCTGCAGCAACCTTGACACCAGTCCATATACCTATGAGGATTGCAACCATCGAAGACGTCCCCATCAACAACAGAGTGTTGGGTAGACGCTCAACAATTGAATCAATAACTGGTCGCTGAGTTAAGAATGAGACTCCAAAGTTACCTGTGAACATACTGACAATGTATCGCCAGAACATGTAGATCCAGTCAAAGATGTCTGGTTCTGGTACGAGACCAAAGTTCGCGTACATCGCTTCAAGCAAATCCTGTGTCAGATTACGACGAAGTTCGTCGCTGAGCATCAGGCTAACTGGGCTAGCCCCAAACAAGAATGTCGGAAGTCGGAATAGGAAGAAGTTGAAACAAACCACAGCTACTACTAAGAGTATCATGTAGATTGCTCGTCGAATAATATATTCTCGAAGTCCCATTTCCAGACTATCTCCATTTCTTACATTCAGTACCTAGTGTCACTAAGTACTGTATAGTTGAAAACACGATTACGATACTAATAAGCGTAGCGCTCAAGGCCGATGGTTGGAATTGATATTATGTATCATCCATATTTAATTCGAGGATCAAGTACGCCATATAGCAAATCAGCTACAAAGTTAGCAAACACTGCGGTTATTGCAACTATCAGAAATATTGTTTGGATAACTGGGTAGTCACTCAACAGTAGACTGTCGAAAATATACCGCCCCATACCCCGCCAAGTGAATACCGTTTCCGTGAGAGTTGCTCCATCTATCAGAAAGCCAAATGTCATTGCTATAATTGTCACCATTGGCAACATAGCGTTCTTCAGACCATGCTTGTACAATACTTGAGTATCATCAAGACCCTTTGCTCGGGCAGTTAGGATGTAGTCTTCTGTCATGACATCGATGAGATTGTTCCTCATGTAGAGGAAGTATCCACCATAACCTCCAATTCCAAGTGTAATCGTTGGTAAGACTAAGTGGCGCAACACATCTAATGCTACCATCAAGGCGCCTAATGGATTATCTCTTGCCACTTCCCAGACTTCATAACTTATCGTACCGAACTGTGGGAATCCTATCCGAATCCCCCACATTGCTTCGGTCCATTGGGGAAGCATAAAACCGAACGCGAGTAGAAGCATCATCCCCAGCCAGAACACAGGTAGAGCGTATATAAACAGCGCCAGAGTGACTGCACCGACATCTTTTCGGGAGCCAGGATCTGCAGCAACCTTGACACCAGTCCATATACCTAGTAATATCGCCACCATTGACGACGTCCCCATCAACAACAGAGTGTTGGGTAGACGCTCAACAATTTCACCAATTACTGGTCGCTGAGTTAAGAATGAGACTCCAAAGTTACCTGTGAACATACTAACAAGGTATCGCCAGAACATGTAGATCCAGTCAAAGATATCCGGATCGGGCACGAGACCGAAGTTTGCGTACATCGCTTCAAGCAAGTCCTGTGTCAGATTACGACGAAGTTCGTCGCTGAGCATCAGGCTCACAGGACTGGCTCCAAACAAGAATGTCGGAAGTCGGAATAGGAAGAAGTTGAAACAAACTACAACTACTATTAAGAGAATCATATAGATTAACCGTCGAATGACATATTCTCGAAGTCCCATTTCCAGACTATCTCCATTTCTTACATTCAGTACCTAGTGTCACTAAGTACGACTCGCTGGCTCGCAAATTTCAGTCTAATAAGCATACTGTTCATGACAACGAAGAGAAGAAACAGAAAAAAAGAGAAGAGGGGGAAGAAGGCCCGAAGGCCTCTTTCCCGGGTTCCGATTCTTACCTCTCCCTCAGCCGCGGATTCAATACTTGGTCCAGTGTATGGCCCACGAATGTGAATGCAAGCGAGAGTAGAGTGATCATTAGTCCTGGGAATAATACCACCCACCAAGCCCCAGTAGTGAATGCACCACCAGTTCGTGCATCAGCAAGCATTCGTCCCCAGCTAGGATCTTCAGGGTTAGTAAGACCCAAGAATGAAAGACCTGCTTCAGAGAGGATTGCTCCGACCACACCCAATGTGATGTTAGCAAAGAGGATTGGTGTCACGTTTGGTAGAATGTGCCGGAACATAATGTACGTGTCAGAAGCCCCAATGGCTCTTGCTGACTCGACATAGGCCTTGTTCTTTTCTGCCAAGACCTGAGACCGAATCAGCCGTGACGTTCCGGTCCAACCTAATATCGCGATAACTATGATGATATTTTGTATCGACGCTCCTAGGAACGCCGCGAGTACCATCATCAGTGGTAGTCCAGGAATGACAAGTAAGAAGTCAACAACTCTCATCAGGACCTCGTCAACCTTACCACCAAAGTAACCAGCTACCATACCAACGATGACACCCACCGCAGTAGCTAGAGAAGTTGCTAAGATACCAATCATGATTGAAATTCTACTACCATAGATAAGCTGTGACCAGGCATCAGCACCCCAGTTAGTAGTACCGAGAATTCCAAAGTATTCACCGTAAGCAACCATCTTTACCTGGGTGAACTTGAACTCAACAGTACCATTGAAATCTTGCCAGGGGGTCCCACCTGCATAGCTTTCAAAAATGAATCTTGGTGCTAGACCAACGCGAACAGTGACCTCATTAAGGGGGTCAATCGGCTCAGATCCATTGAGTGATAACATACCATCAAAGATTTCCTTGATGTTCAAATAGTTCAAACTTATTCGTTTATTTTGAGGTTGGTCGGTGTAAGTTGCTTCTCTAGATTCATAGAGTCTTGTCCAATCTCCACTGGAATCAATAACCCAAACAAAGACTCGGAACATTAGGTTCCCTGAAACTGATTCATCTGCAAAGTCACCTGTGAGTTCAGTCGCATATGTAAATGACATGTTCACGTCACTTGGTCTATTGTTCCATGGCCAAGTTACACTCTGATCAAAGTACACAAAGTCGTTGTAGTCAGGCATGACATCATCAGGATCATCACCGATAAAATCCAGCTGTGTTCCTGCTGTATGAGACCATGTAAGATTCACATAACTTACGTTATTCAAATCGTCTATAGCTTGATGTAAATAACTAAACTCACCACTAGTCCCATTCACACCCATAACGGGTTCTTGATTAAGATAGGGATCATCTAGATAATCGTCAGTAACAACACCATCTGGGTCAAACACAGAGAGCCACGAGGGGGCAAGGTAAGTAGGAGCTACCTTAGCCTGTGGAGTGGGATCGTGTGTTGCCAATACTGGAGCAAATAGAGCCATACTAAAGAATAGCGCCATGAGAAGAATACCAAGCAAGCCAATCTTATGCTTACGGTACTCACTCCAGAAGCTGTCGATGCTTACATACCAGTTGCTGTCTTTCCAGCCTTTTTGGGACTCGGACAAATGTTATCCTCCGTATATCGGACAAATACATTCCACTCGATTATGAATAACTCACAATCAAATTGGATTGGACTGTCCTCTTGTTCACTTGGATAGTGACGACCCCGAATTTCTCCTAAAAAAGGAATTGGTTCGGGTAGCAAAAATAGTTCGGGTGGACATTTTTGCGATTTTCGCATTCGCTACTCATCATCATATGTTTCTTCGAATGGATCTTCACTCGCAGGATCTTCGATATCAGGAAGTTCTTCTCCATCAGCAAATCGTTCATCCCTATCCTTGATCATTTGCTGAGTCCGACGATGTGCAGCCCAAAGATCCGCATAGACAGTTCCCACCAGAAAAGTCACAAGTGCACCAGTCAATGAGACGATAGCGCCCCAGAACATAAGCAATGGAACGAAGGTCATTAGATAACCGATAATCATGAGAATAATTGGTACCATTAGCCAACGTTTCTGTGGTTTAGTTTTGGTTCGTGGAAAAGATCTTATTGTTCGCTTTGACATTTGAAACACACACTCATGGGTGAAATGGGAACGCCTTTTACCTTTTCTAATCAAGCCAATTGGTTTTCATAGCTTGAACTTCTTAGATTAACATACTTCACAATTGTGCAAGCAATTTGTAAGAGCTTCATTGGACGAATGTCTTTGAAAGGAACATATTTAAGACAAACCAAAGGGACCGTACGTCAACGAAGGGTCAGGTAGCTGCTTGACCCTATGGGCCGTTTTTGGCTCAATGGAGTGTACAATTATGCCCCTGCTAGACATCAGAAACCTGCGCATGTATTACCAAACGCAGAAGGGTCTTGTGAAGGCAGTCGATAATGTTTCTCTGACTTTGGAGCCTGGTGAGTCAATAGGACTTGCAGGTGAGTCAGGATGTGGAAAGTCAAGCCTTGCATATTCAATTATGCAGCTACTCCCACCTGCCGCAAATATCGTTGGAGGAAACGTGTATTTCAAGGGTGACGACTTAATTCGTAAGACAGCAAAGGAGATGAGGGACATTAGATGGAAGAACGTTGCTATCGTCTTCCAAGGTGCGATGAACGCACTTAACCCCGTCTTTGAAATTGGAGAACAAATTGCAGAAGCCATTCTCATGCACGAAAACGTGACTGAAGAAGAGGCACTAGACCGATGCGCCAAGCTCTTTGAGATGGTCGGTTTAGATCCCGGTCGGATTCACAACTATCCACATGAATTCTCTGGAGGAATGCGTCAGAGAGCTATGATTGCCATGGCTCTTGCATGTAACCCGGACCTTGTGATAGCTGATGAACCTACCACAGCACTTGACGTTACAATTCAAGCACAGATTCTGAAGCTTATGCAAAAGCTACAGAAAGACCTCGGCCTTTCACTCATTTTGATCACACACGACTTGAGTGTCATCGCCGAAACATGTGACAAAACTGCAATCATGTACGCTGGTAAAATTGTCGAGTTGGCTGATGTTGTATCAATCTTCAAGGATCCAATACACCCCTATGCTACAGGCTTAGTAGGTGCAATTCCAACCATGGTAAAAGCAGAGCAAAGGAAACTGACTTCAATCCCAGGTTCACCACCAGATCTTATTTCTCCTCCACCAGGTTGCAGATTCCATCCTAGGTGTCCATACGCAAAGGACATTTGTTCCAAGGAAGATCCAGCATCTCAGGAGATTGAACCAGGAAGATTTGTTTCATGTCACTTCGCAGACCAATTGCGAGGAGAAATCAAGGTAGACTTGGAGTGATCAAAAATGACTATTGACGAATCAAGAATTCTAATGGGTTCCGAAGACATTAGAGATGGTGAAACTCTAATCAAAGTCAGGAACATGAGAAAATGGTTTGCAGTTAACACAGGATTCCTCTCATCAATGCTTTACAGACAGGAGCTCTTCGTAAAAGCTGTCGATGGTGTATCCTTTGACATCAAGAAGGGCGAAGTACTCGTACTTGCAGGTGAATCTGGTTGTGGTAAAACAACAACTGGTCGATGCATCTTGTACCTAGAGATTCCCACAGATGGAGAAGTTATCTATGCCGGGCAGAACCTAGCAACACTTGATAGGAACGAGATCAAGGAACTACGAAAACGCATGCAGATTACATTCCAAGATCCATACGAGTCCCTTAATCCAAAACAAAGTATCTTCAGCATTGTTCAAGAACCACTCATGGTTCACAAGGTACCCCTATCACCAAGCCAGAGAAGAACAAGAGTTCTCGAGGCATTGGAAAGTGTCGCAATAACTCCAGCAGAGGACTACATCGATAGGTATCCACACGAACTTTCAGGTGGACAAAGACAAAGGATCTCAGTAGCACGTGCACTTATTCTACATCCTGAATTCATGGTTGCAGATGAGCCCGTGTCAATGCTGGATGTATCAATCCGTGCAGAGATTCTGAACCTACTGTTGAACCTAAGAGAGGAACTTGGACTCACATATATGTTCATCACACACGACCTTGCCGTTGCTACATACATTGCTGACAGAATCGGCATCATGTACCTCGGAAAGATTGTCGAGATTGGTCCCGCTCATGCTGTGGCATTTACTCCACTTCATCCGTACACTCGAGCTCTAATCTCTGCTGTTCCATCAGGAGACCCAACCGTCAAACGACGTATTGAGTCACTGAAAGGTGAACCACCAAGTCCAATCAATGTCCCTAGCGGCTGCCGATTCCATCCGAGGTGTCCCTACGCACAGGAAATCTGTGTGCGAGAAATGCCTGAAGACAGAGATTTGGGTGAAGGACACTTTGTTGCCTGCCACTTTGCTGGCGAGCTTCCTGACGCACAGCTCTAGTATCGAAAAATCACGGGTGCAACCCTTGGCACCCGTGGTCGATTCCTTTTTCTGCTTCTACGCAATGTTGTGATATAATGACTGAAGAAACTGACAGACCACGTATCCTACGAGCCATAAAGAAATGCCTTGATAATGGTGACGATTATTTAGCAAAGGCTATGGAAGCACTTGATGAAATTGGAAAGGGTTCAATGGGCGTTGGTATGACTCCTCTTATCGGAGGGTATGGGATAAAAGATTCCAAGTCACATTACCGTGGTGCTTTGTTCGAGATTGATTCTGCAGAACGTGCTTTGATACCCCTAACCGCACGATACAAAGATGGAAGAGTGAATGCATCTCATTTCAAGGATGAAAAGGCTATGATCCTGCTTCAGGATTTAGAAGGAATGAACTATTCACTACTAATCAGAAAATTAACAGAGCAGAGTGGTCGAGAATCAATTTGGTTACGCTTGAAAGAATTACGAGCAAAAATCGAAGAGCTTCTCACACTCATTGAGGATATATAATCTTCAAACTGTCCTGCCAAACTAGCAAAGATAATAACGCTACATCCCAGATTCTCCGTTGTTGAGGATAAATCCAAGAGGGGTTTACTTCTATGAGTAATACGAATGGACGTAACAGTCTTCTAGAAGAACTTGAGAGAGCAGAAAGTGTTCTAGATGGATTACTCAGGAAGATATCAAATGTAAGTGAATACTTGAGCCCTCTAGAGCATATGCTAAGAGCTGAAGATTTCTCATCGACTGGATCATATATTCCAGGTGTTTCAAACGGGATAGTTTGTGTTTTATCTGCAATGATCAAGGGAGACCCCTTAGCTAATTCAATTGAGCTGATACGAGGAAAAGGGAACAACTTTCCAGCAATAATCAAGGGTTCAGACAGAAGTGAAACAAAATCGACATGCGATTCAATATTGAAGATTGTCGAAGGAAAGCCAGGAGGAAAACCAGTTACTTATGTCATCAATCTGAGATGGGCAAATCTACCATCTGTGATTGACGGGAAAAGTGTACTTGTAGTTGGAAATAGGTTCAACTATGACCAGAGAGGCTCACTGAAAAAACTCTACAATAAGTTCAAAGAAATTGGAATCACAATTCATGAAGATCAGGGACAATTTGGTGGAGGTCCACTAACATTCAGACTAACTCATTTAGCTCGCAAGCTTCAGAGTATGACGATTCTTGAAATTACTCTCTCTCGGCACTTTGCTGCTGATCATAAGAGGGTCGCTGAAATACTTGAATCGTTTACAATCCTCTAGGTGATTTTGATGAGCTCGACTAAGGATACATTGGAGATGGAATTACCATTTCCTCATGGTATCGAAGTAGAGCTTCAAGTAATCAGGAAGGATGGTACATGGATCAGAGGGGAGAATATTCTAGATGTCTTCGACAAGATAGTTTCCAGTGCCAAGGGGCTTCTCGATAAGAAGATTAGATCTTCAACAGTGGCTTCAGTCAGAGAGAAATATGGACAGAGTGCCCAAACAGAAGAAGGCGAACGTGGCTCAAGAATCGTAGCAACGTACCAAGACCCATTGGGTAATCCAAAAGAGTATACTCTACTTGGCCATGATCCCAATGTCACAAGCCTAACTTGGATATTAGAAGTTGCAACACCACCCTGCACAACTTTGGAAGAATTAGCTTGGTGGGTTCAGACTCTGATTGCGATTTCATATGAATCACTGCCAAAAGATTCCCAGGCAATACTTGTTTCAACAGGATTGAATCCAACTCAGGAATATCTCCGGAATCTATCCTTTGGTGAACATCATCACATATTGAGTCCTTCAATTGACGAGAAGACAAAGATTGGCGTCTACAACATGATTCGCAATTTCATTCCCCATTTGATTGCACTATCTGTCAATTCACCCTTTGAAAACAA
This sequence comes from Candidatus Thorarchaeota archaeon, assembly GCA_016840385.1. The sequence continues at coordinate 11,801 of JAEOSL010000072.1, forward strand.
AGCACCCAGTGATGAGATTACTGTTGACGATGAAGGCAGGGTAAGAGCTCCAAAATGCAAGAGGTCAATCAGACTCTTCAGAAACACAACTCAAATGGGACCAACTAATGAATTTGAATTGATACCTCACATTCAGAATTCTGACAAAGAAGCATTTGCCAAGCACGTGAATAGAAGTTATGCAAGAATGGTCGATATGTACCCATTCACTGATTATGGTACCATTGAACTTCGTATATTTGATACTCAACTTAGTATCCCAAGAAGAATGGGACTCGCACTTATTCTCCAGGCACTTGCTTTGAAAGCAAAAAGAATGGTTGAGAGGGGTGAGCGCATTCCGGATGTTGGTGCAAAATCTCTTGCAGCAAATAGAGCATCAGCAGTTTCCGCAGGTCTCTGGGGACCATTTCGTCCTATTGAAGGAACAGGTGAATATCACAAAATCTACAATCATCAAATAACGGACAATGGAGAAATAAACAAATCACGTCGAAACAGATTCCTTGGTGATGCGATTGTGTCGATGCTCTATATGATAAGAGACGAGTTGGATGAACTCAACATCGTAGAGAATCCGTTTATGCAGGCTTTGCTTGTTTCGGTATTTGGTAGTGACTTCTCACTACCTAGGACTACTGGAGCAGATTTCCAACTCGATGTGTATGCGAAATCCGATTTCAACATGGTTGTGCTATTGAAACAACTTGCAGATGTAACTAGGGAGTGTAGTACGAACTGGCTCTATGATCCAATAGAAGGAACACCGCATCTTCCTACTTGGTTATGCTGGTGGAAAGGACTTGAACCGGAGATAGTTACTGATACTGATAGAACATTCGCAGGACAAGATGTTCAATTCTCAATCCTCATTCGAAACTCAACCGGTAGAAATATGGAGAATATTAGTGTCACATATTCCGTTGAAGATTCTGAGAGGAATGTAGTCGATAACAATATCCTCACTATTCCCAGTATTATAGCTGGAGAAATTCATGTTTCCACTGCGACTTTCTCAACAAGAAAGGATACATCAGCTTACAATATCATCGCAGAAGTAGGATTTGCTGGACGTCAGATTAACCTTGCAAGCACAATCAACATGTTCTGGATGAAAGCATCAATCAAACCAGGAACAACCACTCAGTTTGCGGACGGTAAAACACCGGTTCTCTACAGGAGTGAAGTTGAAACCAATTACCCCATGAAATCACTTGTAACCTATGAAGTAAATCTACTTGCACCAAGTCTTGAGAAAATAGTTGCACAGTTCTCTGAAAGTTTTGAAATCGAAGGAGGCGAAACTACAATCTTAGAGAGTACTCAACTCCCTCCACTTCTAATACCACCCGATGCCGCTGAAGGTGTGGAAAGATGCATTCTGCAAATAAAACTCCTGAACAAGGATGGTCATGAAATTGCAGAGGGCGCATCTAAGCCATTCTACGTAGGATTTGTACGTCGAGGGCCACAGGTGATTATCGAATCAGAATTGAAGAGTAGTTATACTCCTGGTGAATATATTTCGGGTAACGTAGTTGTTAGCGACAAGAACAAGGACATTGCATCATCATCACGATTAATTGTAGAATATTTTGCCGACTCTGGAGAGGTTACCGAAATCGTCGATCTACCAGCTGATGAGTTCCTCGAGAATGATGTAAGTTTCCAATGGCGAATACCCCAAATTGAAACGGGTGGACAATTAGATAGGGTGGGAAGAATTCGAGCCCGTGTAGTGATGAGAGGGAAGGAAGTCACAGCGTCAGAATCTGATAGATTCAATATCGAACACATCACTACCAGAGTCAATTTGGATTCACTGAGGGTTCCAAAACGGTCTCATGTAGGAGGCAAAATTTCCGGTTGGTTAAGAATTAGAAGAAATATAGAACAAGGAGACCCTGCGTTTCTAACAATGTCACTGATATATCCTGGCGGAGAAGAACTCGTTGTACTTAGACAGGCAGTCAAACAAAGCAAAAATCTGTCACTCGCTTTCGGACCGATAACTATCCCTGCACCAAGAACTGCAGAAACTCCCAAATCGATTACTCTTACTGCATCTCTTAGCTATGCAGGATTGGAGATGGACAAACGATCAGCTGAAATTGATCTCGTGGGTGGACCTTCAGCAGATATTGCCAAAATTGATTTTATTGGCTTACCAGGTTTTGTACTGCCAGATCAAATGGTTCAGGTAACAGCCCAGCTCGAGAGCAATCTGGAAAAATCAGCAGCTTGTGAACTTTCTGTTGAACTTGAATCAATAGGAGGGAATATTGTTCTACTTGAGAGAGAGATTGATCTTGAAATAGGAAAACCAAAGATGATTCCAGTTCCCCTGCGAATTCCATTGGGATCTGAAATGAGCACTGCTCACCTAAAAGCAATACTCAGATGCGGTAGTCAATCATGTGGACACAGTCAAAGATTCAAGGTAAAGGCAATTGAGAAACCATTCTTCAAGGTCGAGTTCTCAGTTCGCAATGAATCAGGTGAAGAAGTCCCAGGTCTCGTCGCAAGGTTGAGTCCTGTTGATATTATCACAAGTGTTGAAAGTATCAGGGCAGGCATGGAGAATTTGAAGCTCCATCTGAGGATTATGTCAAGACGAGATATTGTGAAGGAGTTCGAACTACCAATCAGCGCAGAGAGTGAAAATGTATTGAGAATCAAGTGGCTGACACCACCTATCGATGTTGTCACTGGATACTACGTTGATGCACTAATTTCACAGGATGGACATCATCTACCAAGACGAGCTCTTGATGTTACGAGGAAGCAATTCACCGTCTACTAAAACGCATATATTCTATAGTCATAAAACACTCAAAACCCTCTAATTCTAAAATAGAGCCTTCATAGAGCTGTTAGAAACAGGTGCGGATAAATCGGCCATTGTCGATTGAAACTTCAACTGAATGCTATTCGTCTATTGCCGAAGTCCGCATGAAAATTCTTATATTGACTAAGAAATGACACACAATTGTTATAGCTAAGGCAAAGCTATAAATGCGATATTTGGGCCGCAATGTGTTAATCGGGCATCCAATTAGGATATACTATGTGCTCATAGAATATTCGATGAGATTTACAACGATATGACCAAAGTTTGATACAATGAACAAATGTGGCTGTGAAATGAATGTTTGAGATGCTTACTCAACCGGCTGTTTCCGGATTATTGGTAATGACCCTTATCGGAGCGTTAGCTTACAAGGCTCACTTTGTTGATATTTCAGGTTTAATCGCAGCCTTCGTTGTTGGATTCACGATCTGGTACACAGGTGGTCCAGCGGCTTTTGTAATTGTGCTCTTCTTCTTCATGAGTTCAGGAGTTGCTACTAAATACAAGTACAAAGCAAAGATCAAGAAGAATGTCGCTCAGGAAGGCAAGGGCAAGAGATCCTGGGTGAATGTATTTGGAAGTGGAATCATTCCAATGTTCTTCTCCATGGCTATGTACATTGCAGCTATGGTACCCGAACTTGCAGCAGCAGGTTGGCCGTTCTTCCTATTCGGAGGATATGTAGGATCTGTAGCAACAACTAGCGCAGACACATTAGCAAGTGAAGTTGGTGTGTTCAGCAAGAGTAAGCCAAGGCTGATTACAAATCTTCGCCGGAAAGTACCCAGCGGTACAATTGGTGCAGTTTCACTTCTTGGAGAAGGTGTTGCAATTGTTGCAGGACTCTTCATCGGAGTAATTGCTGTTATTTTTGCACTCATCGCACCCGGATTGATTCCGGGGTTAGTAACATCTGGAAACGTTATCGTGTGGGAGTATGTTCTATTCCTCATACCACTCTCAATTCTTACAGCATTCATTGGCTGCAATCTCGATAGCCTACTTGGAGCTGTGTTGCAGAATAGATTCGTGTGTGCGATTTGTGGTGCAGTTACCGACAAAGAATTCCATTGTGATTATGAAACAAAGTACGTCGGCGGTTTCAAGAGTTTCACGAACATGCATGTGAATCTGGGTTCTTCAGCATTGGGATCCACTCTGGGAATCATATTAGGAGCAGGTCTCTTTGTGTGGATTCTAGGTGGTCTATTCTTCTGGATTGCTGCTTCTTCTAGCAATTAATTCATTGACCTTCAATTGCTAAAACGTAATCAACTGCATCATGCGTGTCAACACCATCTGCTAACTTCATCATTAGTCTTGTAACAAACAGCTCAGAGATATCAGCAGATTCACCGTCATATGAAAAAATGTGGTCCTTCTTTCCCACAAGACTCAGCCGATACTTGCTTTTTGACTGATGGACAATTATTGCAGCATCAGTTATTTTCCGGAGTTTACTCAAAGGCAATGATCCAATAGTTTGCTTAAGATACACCCACGCCCTGGTTGAAATTAGTAATGTATCAACTTGAGATAGTACTGGTGTGAGCCGATCCAAACCTAACTCCAAGTACGGCACTGAACATCTGTACACAGTTGGAGTTCCTTGAACTTTGGTATGGGCGGCTATTGCCGCAGCTACTTCAACGAATACTTCACCGATGTATACGACCTTTGATGTTTCAAGCTCATTCCATGGAACCTGCGAAGGAGAGGTTATTGACAGTGAAGTTGTAGGACCCACACCCACGAATGTACGTGAGCCCTTTGAACCTTCAACAATGATTATGGATTCGTTGGTCTGTTTGTCATTGTCCACAACAAAGTGGTGAACATCTACATTTCCTTGAATGAGATTGGTAATGATATTCCAACCATCCATATCGTTTCCCACGGACGAAACTAAAGTTGTATCATGGCCCTCTTTTGCTAATGCAAGAGCCAAATTCACTGTAGGACCCCCCGAATGGCGAGCTGGAGCACTACAACTAGAGAGACCTCCGAGTGCAGGCATCTTGTCACAATCAATCTGTGTGTTGAAAGCAGATGCCCCAAACAAGATGAAAGTAGGTTTTGTGTAGGTTATTGATCCACCCAAGATTGCCTTAGCTCTCATGCGTGCAAAGATATCAAATAAAGTGTATTCAGGAATTCCTTGCTCCCTATACATTGTAGCGAGCATCGTCAAATAATCTTCGAGTAGAAAAGCCGTAAGCTCTTCAACATCAGACGGGAGTCCCTCAAAGTAGAATCGTGCCAAGCTCCATCCATTCTTTGTTAGTTCATGGAAGACTACACGCTTTCCATGATGAACTGTAGTCCCAGTTGTGATAAGACCAAAACTACTGAGGGTCTTAAGATACGCAAGAATACTCTTGTTTGAATGAGATAAATTCTCAACCAAGTCCCGTTGTAGAACTCGTCCAGTTTCGTCAAAACTGGAAAGCACTGTCCGAGACAATCTTGATGCTAGAACGGATCTGATGAAATCATCACGTCTATCAGGATCATCGGGTAAGAAGAGAAGATAGGGCCATAAAG
>JAEOSL010000165.1 GCA_016840385.1 Candidatus Thorarchaeota archaeon
ACGAGCCCAAGAAGTGCAAACAGGGTGACTAGAAGATTAGTCATGTGTGAACTGTGGAATGGACCGCCTTGCATGGTATTGAGCAGAATAGGCAGAATCTGACCGAACTGCATCAGTGTTCCAACTAGGACTAGAATGAAGTCTACTAGTATAAGGATATGAAGTAAGTCAAACATAGCTGGTACTGCTGGGGGCAAGAATAATCCAACTACTAAAACACCAATGCCAATCATCATTGCAAACATTAGCGCCATGACCTGCTTCATCAAGTACATGCCCATTCTTCTAGCAAGCATGAAGCCTGAAAACATCGTAGCGATGTTCAGAGCCAGAAGTACGAACAATATGAATTGAAAAAGTGCCATAATTATACACCTATTAAGAAAAATTCGATAATGACAATTAATAACTATGTCGGAATAGGAACACGAAAAACACGTTTGGTTAGAGTGTATAACCAAAGTAGATATCGATTGCTCGATTTCGAACATTTGCGAAACCACAAACCATAATAATGTGCATCAGACGGAAAAGTTGATTCAACCATGACAGAACATCAAGTTGCAAAGGAATTCGATGCTAGTGGGCTTCGATGCCCCATGCCGATATTGAAAACAAAGAAAGAAGTCCAATCAATCGAAATTGGTCAGATTCTCCGTGTCATTGCCACAGATATTGGAACCAAGAAGGACTTTCCATCCTGGGCATCTCGTACTGGAAACGAGATTATCGAACTTGTTGAAGAAGGCGACAAGCTCATTTGGTACATCAAACGTGTCAAATAATTTTGAAAAATAGATATCAGGGATGAAGTTCCTCTTTCTCTGTATTCCAGAGTGAGGAACTATCAATCCCTTCTTACTTCTTTATTGAGATTTCTTCTTCTTCTCGTCCTCGGTTGCCATGTCACCCAAGGCATCCTTCATGAGTCCTTTGAAGTCGAATCCCATCATCTTAGACATAAGCATCATAGGCATTAGGACATTGCCAAAGACTTGGAATGCACCGGCTCCGCCAGCACCCTCTTCGCCTTCTGCGCCTCCACCACCGCCCCCTCCGAAGAGAGTGACGTCTCCGATGTCTATCTCCTTGTAGATTTCAGGGAGTATCTGTAAGAAGTCTCGTGCGAACGCTTGAGGTGAGTAATCCTTCGCAGCAGCCAGAGTCTTCTTGATACCTTCAGCTTGCGCAGAGGTAACTTTCAGAATTCGTCCTGCTTCCGCTTCGGCAGTTAGGCTGATTTTCTCAGCTGATGCCTGTGCTTCTTGGAGGATACGTTGAGCCTGTACCTCAACCTCTTCCTTGATCTTTCGTTGCTTTTCAGCCTCAGCATTGAGTTTAGCAACTTCTAGATCCTTTGCAGCTTCAACCTCGGCTTGTTGCTTTTCGTATTTCTTCTGCATCAAGTCTTTTTGAAGGGCAATCTCTAGAACGCTTTGCTCACGTGCCTGCTCAGCCTCTTGGATCATCCGGAGCTGATCTTGCTCCTTCACACCAACGAGCTTATCACGATCAATTTCCTGTTGTCGCAAAACTTTGCTTCTCTCGATATCTCTCGTACCAGTAGCTTGGTCAGCTTCGATTAGAGCAATCTGAGCAAGACGATGCATCTCAGCCTCTCTGGGCTTTGACATGTCTCGTAGGAATGAATCATTTACAACAACGACATCCACCAGCTCGACAGTGACTACTTTGAGTCCCCACTCACTAACGATATCGATGAGTTCCTTTTTGATAGCTTCAATGATCAGCTGCCTTTCTTCCAGAATCTCTTCAACAGAGAGTTGAGCACATGCTGTTCGTATAACTGACTCAATAATCGCGGTCAGTCTGGTTGGAATCTCCTTCCAAGTAACGTTGTTAATAGTAGCAATAGCATTGTCTGCTTGCCACTGGAGTACTGCACTCAATCGAATTTTCTGTTTTTCTTTGGATAGTACTGACTCTGCTGAGATATTCAACTGCTGTACAGTCCTGTCTACGGCAAGAATTCTATCAAGGAATGGTATCCTGATAACCATACCACCTTCGCCCTGCTTCTTTGCCTTACCTTTTCGAAGGTGGACATAGAAGATGTTAGGATCGAAAATACGTACGTACTTCTTGATGTAGAAGGCCAGCAGAAGAATTACTAGAATGATCACGAACGCTGCAGAGAGCGCTAAGTTTTGCGAGAACCAGTTTAACAAATCCGCTTGCATTTCTTTTTCTACTCACACTTTACTGTGTTTGAGCATCTTATTCAGTTCCTTCTTCTTACTCCTAGAAACTAGCGCAGTGTTTTTGCACTCCACACCCATAGGCTTCATCAGGTGTAATTCCCTCACGGAGAACCTGATGAGTGACCTTCCAACGCTTCATCTCTCAGAGCGATTCGTGTTCTGTTTCAGACGCACTTGTGTATAACTTGCATTGAGGAGATATAAACTTGCGCAGAGATTGAAGATTACTCTTCTTGCTTCTCTGGCGTTTTACTTTGTTTCTGGACCCATTTCACTGCTTCTTTGCGAGGGTCAACATAAACGAATTTTTCATCTGCAGATACAACAAAGAGATCTGTGCCCTTCTCAAAGACAACTCCTTTCTGGAATGGTCTTGCGTGAAATCTTCTGAGTCCCATCTCGGTTTCTGCTCGGATCTCTCCAAAGTCGTCACGTACAGTTGACACAGCCTCAACTTCCATTCCCACAAGATGTTGAGGTTTGATGTTGAATCCAGACTCAACGAAGATCCTTCCCAGCACTGTGCGTACTGTCCAGACCAAGAAGAATGCTCCTCCAAATTGAATCATTAGCTTTCCAATGAAAGGAATGGGTATACCCTCGTAATAGATTACTGATCCCAGAAAACCAAAGAGAACAAGGCTCGTACCTATTGTAACACCTAGTGGTGCGCCTCGGTCAAGTTCGAAGAATCCTGAATGGTCTTTCTCAAAATCGTGGTCAGCCTCGACTTCATGTTCTGTGTCGTGGTCAGTATCATGATGGTCAATATCTTTCTCCACATCATGCTCAGTATCGTGGTCAAAATCTTTTTCGACATCATGTTCAACATCGTGATCAAGATCATGGTCTACTTCAACATGATGATCTAGATCATGCTCGATATCGTGTTCTACGTCGTGTTCCACTTCATGATCTACATCATGTTCTACATCGTGATCAAAATCTTTCTCGATGTCATGCTCAACATCATGGTCAAAGTCTTTTTCGACATCGTGTTCTACGTCGTGGTCAACATCATGTTCGGCTTCATGTGCATGCTCAGAGATTGCAGAAAACAATCTACCCAAGAAGAACATTCCAAAAGTGTAGAAGAGACCTGCAAGTAAAATTCCAAATGATATTTCTCGCAATATAGCTGCAATTAATACGATGTCTTGCACTTTTTACCAACCTACTGTTCTCGTAGACGTGAGTCCCACTGCCGACTACTTGTGTAGCTATACTCACGAAGCCAAATAAACCTGAGTTACAATGTTTGGACTTGCAATTCCAAAGCTACTTGCTTAATTTGCTATGCTTGTATTATTGTTCATTGAATGAACCCTCTCACTTTTTTCTGATATCACCTTCTCTTTCTGTTTTAATATCTCTTCGATTTTCATCCCTGATGCTACCATTTGATAGGCTAGATAGATTGCAATGAGCAAATACATGAGATAGAAGAAATTAATGAGGTGAACGTTACCAGTAACAAGGAATTGGATGTATTCATTTGCAGCTAATAGTGCGAGTGCTGTAAATAATATCGTTGATGAGTCTTCGATTCTCAGAGTTGCAATAAATTTACGCTCAGACCAGAATTCAAGAATATTTCCCAGTATACGAACTGGCAATCCAACGAATGCAAGAAGTATTGCTGTAACCCCGAACCCTACAAGAACACCTCCAAGTATACTACTTACATCGGATGCATTCGAGTAGTATATCATTAGATGATTAATGAGACCTATTGAATATGGACCAGTTGTGTAAGCTCCTAATCCTGCAAGAAGGGTGCAACTAATAGCAAGATCAATTATAGATTCTACTCGTGTCCGAGTTCCTATGAAGGTCGATGAACCCAAGAACTTACTCATTAGTATCCGGCTTAGGCAATATGCACATACTAAGACTACTGCTAGAACTACTGCAGTGAGTGTAAAACCAATTAGAACTCCTTGATTAAAATAACCCACATCTCTTGGTACAAGAAAGAACTGTACTATGAACGGCAATGCAAGGAACAACAATATCCTTCCAATGATGCTGATTGCCATTCGTGGTCCTTTTGATGCAAAACCTATCTTGGCCTCATGTTTGACTGAATCCTCTTCTTCTGTAGATTCTTCTGTAAATTCACTATCTATATGTGATGGTTGTTCTTCCGTTTTCCACCAAAGATTTTGGGCACCCACTAATAACTGGAATAATAGTACTGGGGCAAAAAGGATAACGAATGTCACGATGAAAGGTTCCATCCAATTGAGGAAGGAATAGAAATACCACGGACTGTACGGATCTAACAACAAATTGGTAGATGATTCCAGAAGGACCAACAGTAAAAGATTGACACCAAATTCCAGTCTTGATTTTTCATATGGTTCTTTGTCCTCATCCAATTTCCTGATAGCTAGTTTGATTCGTGTAATGAATAGTATCGCTGCAGGAATTCCGATTATGTAACCGAATGGGTGATTCCATTGAAAGATTGTGAGTGCAAAGATAAGCGCTCCAATAATTGATGCTACAATATCAAGACGGATTAGGTTGATTCCGGCCTCTGGTATTGAGTTCTCAGGTAATGTAACTAGGGTTTGAAAAATCGACCAATCTGGATACGATCGTTTCCAGAGGATAGTCTTCTTCCCTTTCAAATGGAACGTTTGAAGTAGAAGGAATGTTATCACACAGAGTACTGGTGTGATGATGAAAATCAACTGGATACCCAGAGCCCAATATGGGCTAAACATTAAGGGAATGATGGATACAAGTGATGCCCAGAATATTGTGAGAAGAAGTGATTTGATGAAGAACATTGAATAACTTGTAGTAGGATCGACACCTTGCACTTTTGGAACCTGCTCTTCAGCTTCGACGAATTTTGATTCTTCAACTACTTCTTGCCTTATCTCTGGTGGAATATCTTCTTCTGGAATTGTTTCTGGAAGCATGGAAAAACGATATTCATCAGCAACTTCTCCAGGTGCTCCAAATTGAGCGACAACTTTCTTTGCTGATTCCACTGTTATCTGACCATCATCTCCGAGGTCTCTTGCTGTTTCTAGCATATATGTTTCAAGTTCTGTAATCACGTCATCAGCAATAGTCTCTGGTAATTTTTCCCGCACGAGTGTAAGATACTCGTTTATGATTCCTGCTGGGTCATCGCTCATTTGATTCCCGCCTCCGTAATTAGTTGAGTCAACTGCTCGTTTAAGTTTCGCCATGACTTAACCATCCTTCTCAAAATCC
>JAEOSL010000073.1 GCA_016840385.1 Candidatus Thorarchaeota archaeon
GGTGACTCTTGCTAGAATGGCAGGTAGCGCTCGATTGTATCAGGGTTCTGTCCAAACACAGGCTGCTGCTGAAAATCAAGATGTTGGAGTTGCAATGTCGATTGACTTCTATGGATACTCGACACAAGCAAACAATCCTGATTGCGAATATATCCTTCCTGAAGGTGAGTCTATCGTCAATGGTGATCCAATCGCCATTGTAAAAGACACTCCTAAGATGGCTCTTGCTGAAGCATTCTTAGATTACGTATTGTCTGCTGAGGGTCAAGCAGTCTGGTTCAAACAAGGTGTAAATCGAATGCCAGTCCTTGAGTCTGCATTCACGACACCTGCTGGACTTCTTAAGGATGATCTCTACGAATTCTTTAATGCAACAAGGGTAAATGTTGGTGTTGACTTCAATGATACTCTATCACTTGAGATTAACGCTGCTTTCATATCATACTTTGAAGCTGTTTTCAACGATGCTCATGATGAACTCGTTCTGTGCTGGAACGCTCTCGTTACTGCCTATGATGCTGATGATATTACTTTACAGCAACTGGATGATTGGGCAACGATGATGGGTAAGCCAGTAAACGTCACTCATGAGGCAACCCTCCGGCAGTTCACGGAGGAATTTGCGCAAGAAATCAATGAAGACATGATCTACGATAATGCCTTTGTATATACCATGCAAACTGCATGGACTGCAGCAGCTGTTGCACAGTACGCTGCAACACTTGCTAGTCTTAATGCATTTCTTGGATCATAAAGGATATGAAATGAAATAGAGTATAGGGATGTGTGTAGTGTGGAAACGAGTACTACTGACGAACAAATCGAGAAACACGATGCGGAACTTAAGGGTGCGAGTTTTTCACCTGCCGACATCCCTATGTGGTTTCTTTATGCAATACGGGGAATTTTCCTCTGGTTATTCAATAAGATAAAATCAATCTCAGGATGGATTTATCGACAATTCAATCGATTCTTTGGCTTTTTCAAAAATCCTGGTGAAAATACTAGTAAACTTGTTGTTCGATTCAAAGGCGGGGTAGCACAATTACGTCGCGAAATGGACAGGCTGAGCTGGATTCAGCTAATTGCGATTATAGTCATTTTTGGTCTATTCCTTATTGCCCCATTACTTAGCATTGTCACTGGATCTTTTATCACAGAATCTGGTATTTCGCTTGATTTGATCACACAGCTATTCAGTAATCCTGCATACGTTCCACAGTGGCAACCAGCTAATTTCAATTGGATTCGCCCGACTGGAGCTGGCTCCGTTGAGATCTGGGGAATCGACTTAGGGATAATTCTGAACTCTGTTTATGTTGCAGTTGCAGTAACGATCATTGCTGTTATTCTTGGAACAAGTTTTGCATTTATCATTGCACGATATGAGTTTCCAGGAAAGGGAATTCTACGAACAGTCCTTCTCTTTCCAATGCTTTCAACTCCATTCATTGGAGCTATTGGTATCAAGTGGTTCCTTGGTGCCAACGGATTTCTCAACAACTGGGCCGTTGCAATATTTGGGACTGTTGGATTAGAATGGACGCGGTTTGAATTTCATGGATTGATGGCGATAATCATAGTTCAAGGATTCTCGTTATTCTCACTTGTTTATCTAAATGCATACTCATCTTTCATGAGTATTGATCCTGCTCTTGAAGAACAGGCTGAGAATCTGGGAGCAACGGGATTCAAATTATTCCGTTCGGTAACCTTACCGCTTGCTATGCCTGGAATTCAAGCAGGTGCAATTCTAACTTTCATTTTAAGCATTGAAGATCTGGGTACCCCTATTGTGTACTCTGAAGATTTACAGGCTCAGAAGGTTCTGGCATTCCAAGTCTTCGATAGTATTGTTGGAGAGTCAGGACAAATTGACCCGCTTGGTCCTGCAATAGGTATGATACTACTCGTCTTTGCACTAAGTGGCTTTCTGGCAATTCGGAAATATGCGTCACTTAGAAGTTACACCTCAGGTAGCAAAGGAGGTCAGTGGAATCCCCGATCTAGAGTTCTAAGACCCAGAACTACGTTATTGATGTACTGTACTATCATCCCAGTACTACTCTTTGCTCTAATCCCCCAAATCAGTGTCATTCTGTTGTCTGTGGTACAATATCGATCGAGTTCCCTCTTTCCACCATTAACGTTGGACAATTATGCAATCCTGGCGAATGGAGATATTATCAATGCCATCTTTAACACTCTGAAGTATGCTGGAGTTGCTACATTTGGAATTGTTCTTCTGGGTGTTTCTGCAGCGTATATCATTTCCAGACGGAATATTCCTGGAAAAACCGCTATTGATATGCTAGTTACCTCTCCTATTGCCCTACCAGGGATTGTTATCGCTACTGGATATTTCACACTCTTCTACAATACTCCATTCTTCCCAATAGGTGCACCCGCTTTTATCATCACAATGTCTTACTTGGTGAGGAAATTCCCATTCACAGTGAGGGCTGCTTATGCGGGACTCCAACAGACTCCAGTTGCCCTAGAAGAGGCATCACTTAATGTAGGAGCTACTCGAAACAAAACGTTCAGTAGTATTGTTGTACCATTGATTGGAGTAAGCGTTCTCGCTGGAGCACTCTTATCCTTCGTCTATTGTGTTAGTGAAGTTAGTACTAGTCTGTTACTTGGTGGAGCTAACTACTATGAGGCTCCGCTGACTTATTGGATACGTGACGTTCATGAAGGTCTGCCACCTCTCTTTGGGGCAGGTCCTGCTGCAGCTTTGGGTGTTCTGATGATGGTGTTACAAATGATCGTAATAACCGCGACCAACGCTATCCTCAAGACACGAGCATCCGCAATGACCGGAATTTAGGTGGTTAAAGAAATGGTTACGATCACAATCAAAAACTTGCGAAAAACATTCGGAGAAATTGTTGCTACCGACGATGTGAATATGGTTCTTGAAGATGGAAAACTCTCCACACTTCTTGGTCCTTCAGGGTGTGGAAAGACCACACTATTACGTTTGATAGCTGGATTTTATGTACCTGATAGGGGACAGGTTTTCTTCGATGAACGTGATGTTACAGATATCCCTCCCAACTTGAGAAATACTGGCATGTGTTTCCAATCCTATGCACTATGGCCTCATATGACCGTTTTTGACAATATCTCATATGGTCTAAAAATCAAGCGTGTTCAAGGTATGAAATATACCAAGAGTGCAATAGCTCAACGTGTTGCTGATGCTCTAGAATTAGTGCAAATGACTGGACTTGGAGAAAGAACACCTCATCAACTATCTGGTGGACAGCAACAACGTGTTGCCCTCGCAAGAGCTTTAGTCATTGAACCTGATGTTCTACTCCTTGATGAACCACTTTCTAATCTGGATGCTAAACTAAGACATGAGATGCGAGAGGAGATACTTCGAATCCAAGGTGAACTTGGAATCACGACAGTATATGTCACTCACGACCAAATTGAAGCTTTGAGTATTTCAGATATGGTTGCAGTTATGGACGAAGGGTATATACAGCAATATGCCCCACCTCGTGAAATATACGACAGTCCACAGACCCTCTTTGTGGCGGACTTCATCGGTAAGTGTACATTTCTTGATGGAGAGATTTCTAGTATTGGTGACACACTGAGTGTGAAACTTCCTGATGGTCAAACTATCAACGGTATCACACCACTAGAAGGATATCCCTTTGAGATGAATGAACCAGTCCGTTGTGCTGTTAGACCTGAAGATCTTCATAGTAGTTCCACCAGCGCACAGGATAATTTGATCTCAGGTACTGTACAACAGGTCATCTTTGTCGGAAGTAATGTCGAAGTTCACTTCACTGTAGGTGACATTTTAGCCACATCATTACTACCCCCCGAAGCTGATGTGAAACCTGGTCATCCAGTAAAGCTTTATGCCCCTCCATCACAAATGATGATTCTTCCGATAGGTGGAGTTGATGCTTTAAGGAAAATACCTGGTCATCCTCTCTATGCTAGTGAAACCTAACCGTTTCTGGAATGCCGAACTATAGCAGCAACACCTCTGTCAAAGGCTAGCATCTCACTACCACTAAGAAGAGCTCTCCCTGTTCCTTGAAGTTGACGCTGTTCATCAACAATGAGGACCTCTTCACCAGCTTTGAGTTCAGAACTGGCATCCTTGACAAATTTAGCCAAAGCAGATTTTCTTTTAGCAACAAACTCAGCTGCATCCTTCTCCATGGTAACAACGAATCTATCATCAATATCATGCTGCATCAACAGTACCCCACCTTTGAATGTGGGTGCGAGTAAACCTGTCGTCGGGACAACAGTGAATGTGATTTCATCGTTCAGAGTTACATGTCGTATCTTTCCTGTACTTCTTGAAAATACGACTTGCAGACCGTCAATGCTGGCAACATCTCCGGCATTGTTACCCCATTGGTACATCATCACTGCCTTTAGTTTTCTAAGATGCCATTCGACATTCTCTGATTTAGCATCTTCAAGTGCACTGATTGTTTCCGAAGCGGAGCTCGTAGTAGTTATCTTGTTGTCACTTACAAGACTACTAACAACATGATTGGTTGGACTTTCACGCTCAAACCAGACAATTTTGTTGAAAGAGATCATGTCCAAAATGTCCTCCAGTCTTTTCTGAGCTAAACTAAGAGTTTGAGGGTCAACTATCTTTGAGAAGATGCATTGCTGAGCGGGATGCACATGTTCAAGCTCCCAGGGAATAACACCCATTGGTGTAAAGAACAATAGAATTGCTTCTTCCGGGCTCCTCTTCCTAACTTCTGCAATAATCGTGCTTGCTGTATCTGAGAATGGGCGTTCACCAATATCGGGCACAATGATTACAGTATCTGTAGATCTGAATGGGTATCGATCTAATATTCTATCATGGAATCTTGAAATCTCAGGTCGCAATGTAGTTTCAGGGCCTGTGTAGAAAATAGATGATGATTTTCCAAATAGGTCTGACGCAGTAAGTTGGTCCATATTTTCGGTCATCAATTGAAGTGCTTCTAACAGAGCTGGATGACTTCTTGCTCTAAGAGCCGCTAGCTCAAAGAGTTTCCCATCGGCAATTGCCTGTCTAACCCTTCTCATTTCAGCAGCTGAAACATACAGATTATGACGCATTAGAGCAAGAGCTTTCTCCTCATTTGGAAGACCCTGCATTTCACTTGCAGTTGTACTGCTACAAACTGGACACTCACATGGTAGTTCTGCAAGATCTTTCAGATGAACTGTTCCTGTTGTGAGGAGCATTCTTCCTTTATCCGCGAACTTGGCATATGAGGCTGAATCAAAGAAGTCGCACCCTAATAGCGCAGCTTGGGCAAACAGCATCGGATGACCACATCCAAAGAGGTGCACTGGTCTGTCAGGCGGAAGATGCTTCTTAGCGGCTAGAGTTACACGAACAATATCCGCATATCTGTACATCTCCATCATAGGAACAACACCACCTACCGGGTAAACATCAAAATCCAGTTCTCCCATGGCTTGTGCCGACTGTTCCCGCAAATCTTCAAAGATTCCACCTTGTACTGTCCCTGCAAGCATCATCTCTCCTTTGAGACCTACGGACATCTTTGCTCGTTCAAGGGATAGTTTGACATCTTTCTCTACTTGTTCTCTACCTACATCAGGCTTTGAGAACGCATCCAGGATAGTTCCGATATCCGTCTTGATTTGCTTCTGAAATTCAATTATCGCAATAGGGTCAATCTCTTCTTCAGGAAGGTCATGGAAATACATCTGAAACGTACCAGAGTCTGTCATTATTGGATGTTCAAAATCCAAGAGACCATGTACTCCTTCTGCAATAGCCTTCTCTCGGAATCTATCATGAGAATTGATAATGTATGAATTTGTGATCACCATCTGAAATCCAAACACATCTACAAGATCCTTAGGGGGAATTACAGATTTACCCGGGTGAATTACTGGCATGAGCAAAGGCGTCTTCACTGTTCCATGTTTGGTAGTGAACCTACCTAGTCTTGCAAGACCGTCCTTTGCTTTGATTTCGAAGTTTGCCATTTATGGTCCCATTGAAATCGTACTGGTTGGGCAATGAATCTTTCTCTAGAACCCATATCTTACAATTGTGAGTGAACTGTAAGAGACTCCTGTGTTTCACCTTTCTCACAACTGCTGTCACCAGCATCCGAAAGACCGGAGTCTTTCAAAGTGTCGCGAGCTTTGCCCCTCTTCAAAGGAACATCGTTCCTCCGATGGGACCCGGCTTCTGTCCGCTGCATTCCTTCACACGCACCAGTAGGTGTGATAGCAGTCGGTGTTTCCACGGCATTTACCATGGCAGGGTCTTCACTCCTCGCAAACTCCACAAGTGAAGTCTGGTCATAGGGGTCGGCCACGGACTCCCCTGTCGAGGCTGGTGTCCTCTGGGGGAGTGCGGACTTCCCATGAGAAGAAGATTTCTTCCTCCGGGCTTTCAGTATGACTCTATCTCTAGGAGTGAGCCACATCCCTAGTCCGTTCTCATTTCTCAGTGAAGGAATGAGCATAATAAGGCGCTTTCCAATATTGAGAGCGCCATTCAGGTCGGCGTTGGTCTTCAATCCACAGGTGGTACAGATGAAGAGGTTCTGTCGGGGTCTCTGTCCTTTGTGTCCACATTTATGACACATGATAGAGGTCCACTGTTCAGGAACTGCAAGATACCGTTTAGTATCGAATCCAAGAGTTGCAAGCTTGTGACCTAGCATCTCACGAATTCTTGCAAAGGCCCAACGGTGAATCATCCCTCTGAACTTTCTTCCTCGATAGTTACCTTTTCGAGCAGCATTCCTGATACTTTTCAGCATCCCAATTGAAACGTAGAGATCATAGTTCTCGGTCATCTTACTGATGTAATCCGAGATATCTCTCACAAGCTTCTTGTCATACTCCTTGCTGACACGCTCTCTTTTTCCACTTAGATCCCTGAGCTTGGCAGTTACACTATCAGGATTCTCACCCTTGGCAATGAGCAGTTCCTTCTCTTGTTGAAGGGAAGCAACTCTCTCATCAAAAACCTTCATGCATCGGAGTTTATCCTCCTGTTTCCAGTAGCGAATCTGCTTGTAGTCCTTCCTTGTGAGAACAACAGAACATGCAGCTTTTTTTATCCCAAGGTCGATGGACAATACAGCTGGTGGTTTTCCAGTAGAATCGATTTTTTCAACAGCGAGAGTTACCGTGAAGATTGCCCACCACTTCCGACGGGAATCTTTGAAGATTCGAACTGTCTTCACATCTCCTTCTTTCATCCTATTGAGATGAAAGGATGAAATCGAGAGGGGAATCATGAGCTTGTCATGTCGTACTCGACCTGTGCTGACAGAATCAATAGAGTCTCTAAGCTTCAACCAGTGCTTAATCTCAAACTCTGGGGTATATACAAGATTGAAGCGTTGGGTAAAGGCAAAGCGTGGGATCTTCCTAGTGGAATATCCCTTTGCTCGGAGTGGCTTTGCACCACCACGTTCAAGATAGCTCTGCCACATGGCAATAGCTGTATCCCGACACTCCTGAAATTCATTCACTGAGATGTTTGGGAACCTGACCTTGAAGTCATGGAGTACAGTGCTTCGATTAGCATTGCCCTTGGAAGCTTTCAGGGTGAGCTCTTCCAACTTTGAAGTATTAATTCTAGTCCGTTTTTTACCTGTCAGTAACTTGTCTTCATATCGTTCAATCACTCCAAGATACGCCTTGATGACTCTACTATCTCTTCCAGTAATCCGGTTGAGCCGAGTCTTCTGCCTATCAGTCATTGAATCCCATCGTATAGGGACCTTCACACTAACAATCGTACCCTTGGAGCGACCCATTCATTTCACCTGAGCGATTTATAAACTTCTGACCTATCTCTTTCGAGTTCACTCCCCTTCTTGTTTCCAAGAACGGTTATGTACTCCTACTCTTTTCTATTACATTTCGATTTATAAACTTATTAAGCTAATTAATTAGAAGATTGTCAAAGTTGTTCTAATACGAAATAAGCCCAATTTATTCAAGAATCAATATTCTATATCACCCGCAAAAAATAAGAGTAAATACTGCATACGATCTTACAGAATGTCAGGGAAACGAGGTCGACCTCGAAAGGTCTTGCCCACTCATCCAAACAGTGTGATCTCTATCGCAATGAGGAGAGGACTCTCTGCAGCCCTAGAGTTACAGAGAGATATCAAGAACAAGAGAACAATTGGTCTATACCAGAGTTCCCAAGGGATACTCTCTGATGCGACGGATGATTATTACCAGACAGTACGTGCGGGAGACGGTGACCACTCAAAGACTGTCCAAGCAGAGAACAATGTCAGACGTAACGTACTGGACATGTGCTGGGAGAATGCAGCAGCATATGGAAACACAGAGGTCAGAAGGGTCAAGAAGTCAGATGAGGACATCGGTCCCCTCAATCAACGTTTCAACATATGTGGAGCAGGACTGCGAAACTTTGGCATGACCATGTTCACATTTCAAGAACCGGAGTTCTTTGGATATCAGACAAAAAATGTTGACGGACAGACAACCACCTTTCGTTCGATGGGCTATAGACGAAACTCGTATGGACCACACACACCCTTGGTCCATCCAGATCTGCCTTCACTTGATTTTGTTGATGCTATCAGACATCACCTTGACTATCTGGCAACTTTTTGTTATATCTACGATGTTCCACCAAGGGAAACTGGGCGGTATTGGAACCTGTATCAGCTGTGGGCGCGACCCTACCTTGAACACATCTACTCTGAGTGTTCTTTTGGTAAGAAAGGATTCCGCGAAGGAACAAGACAAATCTTGCGAGGGATAAAGGAAGACATCACGAAGTACTACAACATACGCAGCAGTGACGCACCAACTGTGACGGGATCACTAAGTACCCCAAAACCATCATTCTCTACCAATTTCTTCTCCAATCTGATTGCTGAGGCAAGGAGCTGGGGAATCGACGACCCGGGACTAGATGAGCTTGAGCGACTTCATACCACTTACCCTTCTCATGAGGTTGACAAGAATGATGACGATGACTCCAAGACGACCTATCTCAGAGAGAGGGATGTCCGAGCAATCCATCAAAGAATCAGCAAGAGGGTCACTAAGACCGGGTCGCAGATTCACAGAACCATCTCATCTCAACTCAGTAACCCCTGGAATCTCCGTAACATCATCATGAATAGCGGCTCACCTGTGAACGATGACGGATTTCACGTCAGTTTCGAAGTTCCCGTGGACACCGTACTGGGTAAAGGAATAGTAGATATCATCCTGTCTGAACGAGTGTCTCTGAAGAATGAAACCCGTGTCTTCCAGCGACCTATAATGGTGTTTGAGATCAAGACCAAGCAGGGCCATTCCATGACACTGGGTCGAAGGGACAACTGGTCAGAGTCACGGGCACGCTATGGTTTGGACCAACGTGTAGTGGCTGACTTTCGGTTTGATGAGAGAGCCTTGGACTCCGATGAGTGGGAGAGTTTCATAAGAGCGACGCCAACACCAAATTCTCAAACACAGCTCAGAGCTTACTCTGATGCTGTATGGAAGGAGTATCAAGAACAGACAGGTTCTGATGAACCGAATGCACTGATAACAGGTGTAATTCTCGTAGAAGCAACTGAGGACATCAGACTCGTTCGGGATATGTTGAGAGGTCTCGTGTTAAACATCTATGATGAGATAGTCAAGCACAATGATCGCAGACATAGACTTGTGTTTGAACCTACTGTTCGTGGACAATCTGTCAGGGTGGCTGTCGTCATCAATGAACGTCCTCATTCAATCTCATCAGAGGGGTCGACAATCTTACCTGATTGGCAACCTGTCTATGACCCATTACAGTTTTCATCCTCGAATGAACGTCGATTCATTATGTACTTGGATGGACAATCTCCCACATCATCAGGTGCATCTGCAGGATGGATAGCAAAGTTCCACCATGGTCTACATTTGGTGAAAGATATTGTTGAAAAAGACAAGAAGACCAATGTGGTTTGGATAGATCTTGCTGACCAATTTGTTGACCCACGGCTTGCTGAGGCTCGTCTGTATCTGAGACCATATTCCAACAAGGAGAAGGATGTCCAGAGGAGTCACAAAGAAGACATTCGACAGCTCTTCGAATCAATACCTGTCATGGTTATGTTCAGTGATGTTGATAGATTCCTATTCAAAGGCAAGTCTATTTCCAAAGTCCAAGCTCAACTCGACCAACTACCTCAAGAAAACTGTCTGATAATAGTAAGTGGAATGGAAACCATCAGAGACTCGACGCCCGAGTCGTATCGATGGAGGTTGGAACTTCTACTCTCAGGTATTGTTTCAAGTCTTCCAGATAACAAGTCTGTGACAGTACTCTGGTTTGACTCTCCTGTCCCTGGTGACACCTATTCCACATCATACTCCAGCCGGACCCTCTTACCATTCTACGAGTCATCTGCACTATGTGGAGAGGTGAACGAGATTGTGTGGAACCTACCAGTGGTTTCAGGGTACAACGCGGATCCAGACAATTGGCCATTACCTACACTTGCTAAGACCCCCTACCATGACGACATCAGAGTGATTGTCACGCAGGATCGAGAAGGATTCTCAATCGAGTCAACCTTGGTTCCAACACTCACTGATTGGTCGAAGAGGTTCAGGGCAGAGGGTTTCGGTGAGGTGACCGCAGAATTTGATATTGACCAGACGGTACCCGATATATCTGTAAGGGCTCGGATGGAGGTTCTTGCCCTCTCGCTGATCCCTTGGATTGTAAGACTATGGCCAAACCAGAAACTGGATGCAGGTCATGGGAATAGCACAGTAATAGAGAGGTATGAACAAGAGAACTCTAGATATCTGATTGAGAGAGAACACATATCCCTTGAACCCAGAATACTCAGGGGAGATATTGGAAGAGAACCCACTCTCCTAGAACGTGTCAGGTTTCGTCCTGAACATACAAGAGGTGGTAAGTCGTTTGTACCAGTGACTCTGAATATCATCAACTCGCAGAGATTATACCGTAGGTCGAGGAGGATAAGGACTAGGCCAAAGACATTGTTTGAATCACCCTCCCCTCAAGGACGAGAGGAACTGACTGACCTTTCGAACATTCGGTTTGGATTGATACTATCGAGTGATGATTCCGATTATGAATGGCGGGCTGTTGTCGATCCCAATGTCAGTTCACCCCTCAAAATTGGACTATTCGAAATCAATGAAGAGGTACAATCTAGTCTAGATTGGTCTGTGAGTCGATTAGATATCGTCAGTAAGATGGGTCGAAAGCTGCGTAGGTTTGATGGTAAAGTCACCGAGTTCTTGTTCAGACGCAACCCTGAGTACAGCAAGAGTGAAAGACCTGAGGAGGCACAATGGTTTGCGTGGAGTCGATTGGAAGGAGATGTGGAGTGGATCTCCGCAGGACTCCATGACCATGTCTTACGCTCATCGTCTAGCAAGACCAGTCTCAGAGCATTTGGTCTGAAGTCTGGTCCTGATGTATCAAGCTTGCACATTCCATCTGCGAAGTTTCCAGATGGACTGAAGGAAACAATTCAGGAAACAATTGATAGATTCACCAGACAATTATGTCATGTGAGGTATGTGAGATTAAAATTAGAAATGAGCGGAAAAGAGTGCATCATCCGGTTCCTGGACTCTCAGAGTGGAAAGACCGTGCATTCGTTACGAATGAGGAATCCAGCAAATCTCGTAGGCCTTTTACGCTGGCCAATGACCGAAGGTAGACCACTACGACTCAGCAACGACCTCCTCGTGACGTGGGACCCGTTCCATGACTTCTCACATCCAAGCCCAGACATAGACTTTGGAGAAGACTTCAAGTTTCTCGAACCTCTACTCATATCCCTGACAAAGAGTGAGGGAATGGTCCTCTCTCCAGTGATCCTAGATATGGCTCTTGAACACAGGACTATACAAATCACTATCAACCATTATCCGAACCAATGTCCTCTTGTGGAAGGTATTGGTAAAGATCATGCTTCCTGTTGGGGGATTGATCTACTCTCAGAACCACAGTATCTCAATATGATTGACACTGAGCACTATCTCATAGACGGAGAGGTACTAGAGAGTGTGGAGAAATTAGCTAAATCGATCGATGCCAAACGTATTGCTATTGTGTTTGATCACGGTCCAGACAAGGATGACCGACTTGTCTTCAACGAGAGTGAAGTCATGAGAGAGTTATCTAGGGAATATCGTGGGATTCCCATGCTAAACTTTGCGCCGGGGCACACAGTGAGAATTAAGCTCAAGAAGAAACAACGAGATGGTGATGTAGAATTACCAGATTTCATTCGGGGGACCGATGTCCCTCAATGAGTCTGGTATTCCAGAACTTGTGTGCCTTCCTCTTCTCATCCTTGACCTCGAACTCTTCAAGACCATGATAAGTTGTGAGGATCATTCTGACTTTCAAGTCCTCGAGAGGGTCAACCTTCAAATTTAGCATATCCTCGCTGAATGCGGCGATTCGCTTGGTCAAACCTGAGGGAAGTGATATTGTTGCCTTCTTTACCTCTACATAATCTGAATCAGGATAGGACTGGCAGATATATCCCCAGAACCGAGGGTAATTTCCAGTAGGCCCTTGAATCATATGAATCTCTATGGGAACAAGTAGGATTGAGTGATTAGTCATGTCTTCATTCCATTTCATTTTCTCATAGACTGATTCAACATCTATATTTTCAATTTCATTCATACTATCGTATGTCATAGCTTGGCACTCGAGTGTTTCTCGGTCTAGTATTGTGACATCCCCGTCTTCAGGTTCCTGATTCTCATATTGTTCAGGATACCAGTCAAGATCAATAGCAATGGCTCCACCCTGCATCCCTCTGAGTATCACTTTATCCTTCTCGAAAGGAGTTGATGCGGGGTTGTCGACTAACAAGTCCACCTCCAACGAGTTATCTCAACCTCAAAAGGGATAGCCCACACTTTCTCGATATCAACACTAGCCAATGACCTCAACTCCTTCACTCTCTGAGGGTACTCTTGGGAATAACCCATCGAGCATGTCATAGATTTCACGCTCTGAATCCTTCCGCTCTCTGGCGTCGGGGTAGAAGCCTCCCCAGCCAATCTCAATCTCTGTATCGAACTCTGGAACATCAGGCGCTTTCTGCAAGGACAACCCTCGCTTTTCTCTAGCCCGTTTGCGTAGGAAGAACCGATAGTCCGACCCATGCCTCATTATATGACCATTCATTGGCGAATTTGGATTACCACCATAATTTGTGATGTGTTCAAACACCTGATTTGTATAGATACAAACGCCATCTCCTGCTCTTGTAATGTGTCTAAGTGTCCTCATCACTTGAGCCAGTTCTTTCTCCATAACGCTCCGATGACAAAGCGTGGCATATTCTACCTGAAATAGACCACCTAGACTATCAATCACAACGACACGTGTACCTGTCTGTGCCATTACTTCAGGTAACGTTTTCAGAATATCCTGTAGGTGTTCGCGATTCACAACTTCCTGAACAGCAATATTGTTCAGTGCGGTATCGCCATCCACTCCGTATCTCAGTGCTGCTGCTCGTACTGACAGAGAACGAAAGGACAACCCTGTCATCAACCATAGTACATTACTCTCAAGTCCTCCCTGCTCTGGAGGAAGTTGAGCTCGTACAGCGAGCTGGATCATGAGATGACTCTTCCCTCCTCGCGAAGGGCCGTACACTTCCACCAGTGAGCCAGTGGGAATCCCACCACGGAGCTTCCTATCAACCACCTCAACACCAGTTGTCAATTTGTAATCTGAACTCCGAGATGACTCTAATTCAAGCCCACTCTGGAACTCATAACCAAGTAGCTCCCGTGCATTGGTGACAATCTTATGACAGGTTGCTTCACCAAGCTTTGTACCCCAAGATAGTTCCGAATATGACTGACGGGCTAGATACTCAGCATTTACAATATTGTGTTCCCTGAGCCTCTTTGCCGCAACAGGCCCGATGCCTGGAACCATCTCTAGGGGAGTCCCTTCACTTTCCACGGCGGCCAACTCCTTTCGTGAGATTGCTCAGTCCCCCGATTATGATACGCTCAGTACAATGAGTCACTCCACCAACAAGTCCAAAGACAACAGCTAAAGCAACAATACCGAAGATGTTTGTAAGGGAAACATGAAGGGAAAATACGAATGCAGTTAGAAGAAGCATATTGATCTTCATCAGATTCAATTCGAGCACCCTTCTCTGCCCTACCTCAAAGTAATCCCACTTGAAGGGGAATAAAAGAAAGGCTACAAACAGTGGACAGAATACAATGTAGGCCACTAACAGCATTGGGATTCCTTCTATGATGAAATTCAAAATATCACGTTCAACGAAGAACTGTAACGAACTAATATGGCTCCAGCCCATACCGCCAATTATGAACATCACAATCATCAACTGACTAGGTGCTTGACGAAGCCAACCAGTAAAGAAACCTACTGCTTCATCCACAGCGTCTATTTCCTGATACTTTATTGTACTCTTTGTATTCTGATCGACCAACGGTTGCGGTCTACCAAACTTCTTCCATGTTTTGACTAATTCTGCTATTACCATTATAACCAACTCTCCAATGTGCCCTGTGTTTTTCCAAATTTCCTACAGATTCCTGCAAACTCCTGCGACTGGTCAGCAGAGATGGACCCAGTTTCTCATCACAGGACAAAATAATGGGGAACAAAGAATTACTTAGAATGTTGGACGGAGGTAGAAGTCCACCATGAGGAGTCTGTTGGAAAGAAAAATATGGAATTGTTCTTTGAGTTGCCAAAATAACCCTCTGGCTGTTCAATCTGATGAAATGAAGCGCTCATGGTTGATTTCTGACTTTGTAAAAGCCTCATTTTGCAGTTTTTGGAGTGTATATTCCAAGCCTACCATTCCCACTATTCCTCATTGTTGGATTATCACTCGCAAAATATACCACAAAGGATCCAATATCATTGATTGAAAAAGAGTCGAGTACCTATTGATTTGAGGATGTTAGCAATGATGCATATTCGACTAAATGCTTCTGTACTTGTCCTTCAGAGAAGTAATTTATTCAAGGTCAATATATGGACTGTTGAGGAATAATGTCAGATTGCACTTGACTCATTTTTAGAAAAACTCATATCAAACCATATTCAAGAATTATTGTCTTGGAGGGATTGCTGTAAATGAATAATAGTTTCATTAAGGATTATGTAGAAATACCATCATTTTCTCAACGAGATCTGTTCATAATCATTGTAGTAGGGATAGTTTCAGCATCCTTGGGACTTTTACTTGCAGTTCCTTCGAATCATATCTTTGATCTCACTCCTCTCCTCAACGCTGTAAATATTGTGGGCATGACTTTCGCTACAGGTCTGTTTTCGTTTTTGACTGCGGGTCTTCTCTTCAGTAGTCAAGCATCACGGTCCTATCTCCTGAGGAGAATCAATGAGGTTGGAGCAAAGCGAGCTTATTTGATTCGTACTCTTCATACTTTTCTTGTCACTAGCTTATTTACTATCATAATTACAATCATTGCATTCCTACAACCCCTCATTCTTGGCACTTTCATCTATTACCCTGCAGGTATCGATTATTTTGCATTCCTGCCATTAGTTCTAGGTGCTTCATTGGTAGTTTCTATTTGTTTGACTTCTATCGCTTCATCTTTGGCTGTCATTACAGATGATTGGCGATTATGCACGGTGCTTGGCAGTGTATCAACTATTGTGATTGCATTTATTGCAGGTTGGAATATCAGTCCAAGTGCATTCAATTATTCACTCACTCGGAATCTGACTCTTCTAAGTCCCCATAACATCGTTAGAGCTTTGACAATTCAGTTGAGTGGTTACCAATTCGAGTCTGCAAACGATATGGTGGACTACGTGGGATTCGTAGTTTCAATAGAAGGTATTGTAGGTGCCCTCCTGATACTCGGCGCGATATCAATTGTACTTCTTTTCATAGGGCAGAAAGTTCTATCTAAGACTTCTACTCGCTGGACCGTCTTAGAGGGCATGATACCAGATCATAAAATATGGGCGTCATCTCACTCTGCTGAGAAACTTCAGGAGATTACTCGTATTAGACGTGGTCTGAAACTTCAAAGAGGTTTAACAATAACGATTGTTTGTGTTCTTATTGTTTCGATGCTTGGTGGGGTATCGGTATATACTACTCAAATTCAGAGTAGCACGACAATTATTCACTATGTAAGTCCTGTGGATGGAGAACGAGTCCCAGTAGGATCTTGGATAATATTTGATGTTGATGTTCGCCCTCCATATCCCGACCTCTTCAATCTGTTGCGTTTCTTCTGTGGTATTGAGAATTGGGGTAATGCTTCCGATACCTTGAGTTTCTACTATGGCATTCTTAATATGTCCTCTACTGACTTTGATTTACTTGAAGAATCGAGTCGGCTTGATTTGCTTTTCAGTCGAGAGAACCGAACTGATACAGGTGGTTCAGGGTTTGGAGTAGGGAAGAATCTAGAAGAATCCTATGGCCCATATGTCTGTGTATTGAAGATAGTATCAGTTGCAGACCCCACAGAAAATAGCTATATTGAAGCTGAATTACTTATCATCCAAGCAGCGCACTGACGAATGGATATTGTTTACCAATTAGATATATCGGGAGTAAAAGAGTGAATTCTGAACAATCTACATCTCGTTTCATATTGAGATATTCGTTAGCAGCTTATGAAGCAACACTATTGACCTTGTTTGTAATCCTCTCTAATTTTCACGGTTCAGAAGTATGAATGTCCTTTTCTTCAGGCCAACTAGTGGGACCCTTGGGAACAGGTACTAACCAAAGTATCAGTAATCCAACGATGAAGAGTATTAGAAGTGGGATACCAAATAGCAACGCAGGAAGTTCAACGAGAACTCCAGTTATTATCACATACCTACGTGAGGTCATGCTCCGATAATACCTGTACACCATTGTAGGGTAGCCTAATCGTAGTAAGGTGAGGGGGATAGCGATAAAGAGGAAGGATGTATTGAATGAGTAACCCGCAAGTGTGATGCCTAT
>JAEOSL010000166.1 GCA_016840385.1 Candidatus Thorarchaeota archaeon
ATAAAACTGTATTCAAATCGCTTGATGAAATTCCTGAGGTGGCAAGGGCCCACACATGGGCGGATGCTCATGTAGATTAGAAATAGAAATTACTCTTTTGCAGCACTTCCAATATGGAGCACTATGGAAAATGTAAATGATGCAAGAAGAATTATGTTCGATCGCTGCGGTTTTCGTTGATACGCTAGAAGAACAAGAGCTGCGGTTATTGATATCCAGAATGCGAGAACAGAATGAACACCAACTCGCGTGGCGGGTGAGTAAGAAACAAGTCCACCAGGACCGATAGCATATGAGGAAGCGATAACAGCAAGAGGTACTAGAATGAGAATCTTCACTATTGCGCGATTCCTTTCCATCACCTCTATTTACACCTCAGTTGTCAATTAATACATACTTTCCGTGTGAAAAACGTTTCTTTGGTGTAGTCAAATTAGTAAACAGTACAATTATAGTGAAAAGAAAATTGGATGGAGTGAAATATTTGAACATATCTTTTCCACCAAACGAGTTTTAAAACTAACACTTGTTAGCTACTCGGTAACTTCTCATGACATCTGACGAAACAACATTACGACGAATTCTTGAAGCTGCTTACGAACTTTTTGCTGAGAAGGGATATCGTGGAAGTTCAATGAGGGAAATTGCTGAGCGGTCAGGTATCAAGGCGGGTTCAATTTACAATCACTTCAAGAACAAAGAAGAAATCTTTGAAGCTGTATTCATTGAGAAGCACCCGTTGTTTCGAATTCTATCCCTACTTGACGAAGTTGAAGGTGAAACTGCAGAAGAATTGCTCAGCAATGCAATCGATCGGCTCAACAAAGAAATCGGAAGTGATCCCCGATTATTGAACCTCTTCTTTGTTGAATTGGTTGAGATGGATGGGAAACACATCACTGATGCAATGGAAACCAATTTTCCTCCTGATTCAAAATTCATGAAACAAATATTCACTCTGAAAAACGAATTCAGAGAAATTAGGGAGCCACTTATTATCCGAACACTCATTGGGTCAATCTTTGCAAATATTATTTTCAATTGGTTCATCGGAGATGCTAACTCTAGAAGATGGGGGACACAGAGCGAAATAACTGATGTGCTACTAAGAGGTATTCTCAAGAGTTATTAAATCAAGCTTATGCACACTTTGCATAGTCATAAATTGCACTTCAGAACTATACTACGTGTTTGTATTCGCGATAACCATAGAGGAGGTGAGAAATAGTGAAGTTTCTAATAGAATGGAAAATCAAACCAAAGTATAGAAGGGAAGTAAATAAGGTAGTTGAGAAATTCGAACAGCCAAAAGAAGTCAAGTCAGTGTTTGCAGCTCACCACTGCGTTGGAGCAAGTAGAGGAATTGCAGTCGTTGAAGCGGATGATGCAGTGCTTATCCAGAAAACATTGGGTCAACTGATGGATTATACTAATTTCAAAGTTACACCAATACTACCAATATTCCCAGAATGATACTAGAAAGTGAAGAGGGAAGGAGAATCAAATCTCCTTCCTTGCGTATATGTATTCGCGGTTTTCATCACCAACAATTTCTACTTGATTCCATTTCATCATAGCAAGCAGATTATCAAGAATGTAGTCCTTTTCCATCTTTGTAGCCTTGGCAATCTCGGTGATCGTTGCTGGACCTTCACGAATCTTCAGTAGTATTCGGCTCCGATCTATCTCCTCTCTGACAGTTTGTTCCATCAAATCTTGGAGCTTCTCAGGAGTGAGTTCACCTCTTTGAACCAACACATCTCCTTTACCAATCAACCATCTCAATCGCTCACTTTCAAATGCATCACCAGCGGCGTTAATCATGTCCAGATCAGCTGTTTCTTTCATTTTATACACCACCCTCCGGAGTAGTAGGTTGTAGGTACGCCTCTACCATGGCCATGATTTGCTCATCTGTTGAATGGCGCATTGCTACTGCTCTGCTTGGGCAAGCAGAAGCACACGTCCCGCAACCATGACATTTTGATTCTGTCACAAATGCAGTTGGTGGATCGTTGGTTGTTACCATTGCTATCGCACCATATGGACAAGCTTGGATACAAGTGTAGCACGATGAACATAGTGTTTCATCAACATGCGAAACAGTCGATTCGATTTCGACATCCTTTCGAGCCATCAGTGATACGGCTTTTGCTGCAGCACCACTTCCTTGCGTTGCACTATCAGTTGCATCCTTTGCAGATTGAGCTGCACCTGCAATCATTATACCTGCAGTATGAGTAGTCAATGGTGCTAGTTTGATATGTTCTTCATTGAAGAATCCATCACCGGACATAGTGAGACTGAAGAGCTTGGCTACTTCTTCTGTTCCTTTTGGAGGTACCATTGCAGTTGTCAGTACAAGTAGGTCTGGTTCGAACTCACAATAGGCTCCTGAGAGTACGTCCTTCCATTTGACAGTGATTCTTTCATCCTTCAGGGAAACCTTTGGTTTCTTAGTGTGCCCAAATTTCGAGAATATCACATGCTTGTGTCTAGCTTCTCGATGAATCTCTTCATGACCTCTTCCGAAAGTTCGGATGTCATCATAAAGAACCATCACTTCATCCACATCATCCCTGATATCCGCAGCCGCCTTTGTCATAGCAGTGCAACAATATCGAGAACAATGCTCATGTCTCTTGACACCTTCTTCACGAGAACCTACACATCCAATGAACATAATCTTCTTCGCGGGTCGACCATCGCTTATCCTGAGAACAGAGCCAGAAGATTTCATCTTCTCATAATCTGCAAGAGTGATGATGTTAGAATTGTTCCCGTATTCGTAGTAACCTTCAGGTTCGAATGGTTCAAACCCAGTTGCTACAATTACAGTTCCAAAAGTGCGATTCACGGTCTTTCCTGTCTTCAAGTTCTTGATCTTGGTCTCAAAGCTTCCAATATGCCCTTCAAATTCTACTACCATTGAATCGGTCAGAATTTCTACGGCATCAATTGCATTGGCTGCAATGAGCATCCGGTCTATGACATCCACTGCTTTCTCATTGTTAGGATACATTGTTGATAGTAGTCGTAGATGCCCTCCTAGTTCAGGTTCCTTCTCTACAAGATTGACCTTGAATCCTCTAGACCCAATATCCACAGCGGCCCGTAGACCCGTGACACCACCCCCTACCACCAAAGCATGGGGCTTTACTGGGACTGTCTTCACTTCTAGTGGTTCTAGGAGTGCAGCTCTTGCAACTGCCATTCGCACAAGATCTTCAGCCTTCACTGTAGCTTTTTCAGGTTCACGGGCATGACACCAACTGACGTGCTCTCGAAGGTTCACTTGTTCGAACACATACCTGTTGAGACCAGCTTCTTCCACAACTCTTCGGAAAGTTGGTTCGTGCATTCTGGGACTGCATGAAGCCACAACCACTTTGTTGAGGTTGTGCTCTGCTATCTTCTCACGGATATGAGCCTGTCCAGCATCACTACATGTGAACATCAGGTCTGAGGAGTGAGCTACATGTGGAAAATGATTTGCTGCTCTCGCGACTGCTTCACAATCTACAGTACCAGCAATATTGTGGCCGCAGTGACACACGAATACGCCAATCCTTGGTTCTTCTTTGGTTTCCATTAGTGTCCACCTCCTCTTGCAAGTACAATACTTGCCCTCATAGCTGCCGCGGACCCTGCCGCAACCGAGTCAGGGATGTCCTTAGCTGATTCAGCACATCCTGCAACAAAGACTCCTGGTACTGTTGTATCTACAGGGTTGCTTGCAGGATACTTGATTGGAATAAATCCATCAACACTTACTTCTATCCCAAAGCTTGCAGCGAGTTCCTTCAGATCCTTTGGAGGTAGAATGCCAGGACAGAGAACTAGTAACTCGTGCTCATCCTTGAGGAACTCACCAGTTTCCGTGTTCTCAGCCCACACAATCAGATTGTTGTTCTTCTTAACCTCCTCAACCTCTCCTACACGACCTCGGATGTATTTGATTCCGAAACGTTCCTTGGACATAGTATAGAATTCCTCGAATCCTTTTCCACATGCTCGAATGTCAGCATAGTACACAGTCACGTTCTTGACATCGTCATGACGAAGCTCTTTAGCCATGGTGGCGTTTTTCGCTCCGTACATACAACATACACGGCTGCAGTAAGGCACGCCCTCCTTCACATCACGTGCACCAATGCATTGTAGAAAACCAATTGACTTTGGAATCTTCCCATCGCTAAGTCGCATGAGATTTCCGTGAGTAGGACCTGCAGCGTTAATCAGCCGTTCATATTCAAGAGCATTGATGACATTCTTGTAGCGACCATATCCGAGCCTATGATACTTTGAAACATCGAACAGCTCGTATCCCGTAGCAATCACAATAGCCCCAGCAGGAATCTCAATCTCTTCATCCTCCTGTGTGAGGTCGATAGCTTCCCGGTCACAGGACTTGACACATAGCTCACACTTGATACAGTTCTCGTCATCAATTGTGTAAACCAGAGGAGTGCTCTGTGGGAATCCGATGTATATCGCCTTCCTATATCCAAGATCTTGATCGAACTCGTTCTTCACTTGAATCGGACAGTGAGGAACACACTCCCCACATCCTGTACACTTATCCTCAAGGACCCTTCGAGCTTTCTTGTAAACTTTCACACGAAAGTCGCCAGACTCACCTGTAATCCCTGTTACTTTGCTGTAAGTCAGGAGTTTGATATTGGGATGCCGAGAAACCTCACTTAGTTTCGGAGTTAAGATACACGCACTACAATCCAGCGTTGGAAATGTCTTGTCTAACATTGCCATTACTCCACCGATTGATGGAGTCTTCTCCACGAGGACAACTTGGAATCCTTGGTCAGCTAGATCTAGTGCTGCAGTCATTCCCGCAACACCACCACCAATGATGACAGCAGTGTCAGATGGTTTCATCGATGCAAAATCTATCTTATCACCAGCAACAGTCATCATGCACCACCTCCTGCTTTGAGCGGACTAGGTCCAAGCGGTCGGAGGGACTCTGTCATCTCCGATATGCCCTCAGCCCATTGCTGTCCTTCTGAGGCACTTGCCCATAGAAGCTTGAGTCGAGAGGGATGTAGACCAATTGTCTTCATTGCCATCTCTAAAGCCTTGAATCTAACCTCAGTTCTATGGTTTCCCGTAGAATAATGGCAATCGCCAATATGACAGCCCGTTACCATTACACCATCTGCCCCACCTTTGAATGCTTCAACCACCATCGTAGGGTCAACTCGACCTGAACACATCAGACGAATGACCTTTGCATTCGGCGGATGCTGAATGCGAGAGATTCCCGCCAAGTCAGCACCACCATACGAGCACCAATTGCACGTGAAAGCAACAATACTTGGTTCGTACTTCTTACGACTCATTGTATCAACTCTCCTTTAGCTTGTACCGCAGCTAAT
>JAEOSL010000074.1 GCA_016840385.1 Candidatus Thorarchaeota archaeon
GTAGGTTTTGATTTGTTCTACAGCTTGGATGATTCAATGGAGCAAGCGATGGAATTAGCCTCGAAGGGGTCGAAGAAGTTACTAGATGATGGTGCTTACTTCAGTAGACCCTATTTCCCCATAACAGATGCTGTTTTCGAGCACACCTCTCCACTGACTATCGATGCCATGAAACGTGTGAAAGGAATCTTTGACCCCAATAATGTTCTGAATCCTGGAACACTTTGTTTCAAGGAGGTGCCAAAATGACTCTCGGTGAATTCGAAGACATGATGGACAGCTGTGTGCGTTGCTCAAAATGCAAGTTCATTCCGCAACTTGTCATACAGAGTAAACGCTTCTCAAGCATCTGTCCTTCCATCGACTACTACAACTTTCACGCATACTCTGGCGGAGGTCGAATGATAGCGGCAAGTGCTTATCACAAGGGCAGAGTTGAACTCACTGAAGAAATGCTTGATGTGATATACAGATGCACAAACTGTGGTGGATGTGAGGTTTCATGCAAGTGGGTTTATGAACTGGAACCCAACGAAGCAATCCACGAGTTGCGTGTTGCAGCTGTGGAGGCTGGAGCAGGACCCATGCCTAAGCACAAGAAGTACATTGAGCTTGTTGAACGTAACAAGAACCCATATGGTGAAGACCCTGAGAAGAGACCTGCATGGCTTACTGATGACATCACAACTGACGAATCTTCATCAACGCTCTATTTCGTAGGTTGCACTGCTTCATACAGGCGTGAAGAGATTGCAGTTGCTACTGCAAAGATCCTCAATTCTGCTGGAGAAGATTTCCGGTTGATGGGTTCGGATGAGATGTGCTGTGGAAGTCCTGTATTTCGTGTTGGCGACATGAAGAAAGCACTCGAGATTATGAATGGAATTATCGAGCAATTCAAAGAAGCAGGTATTGAGAAGATTATCACAAGTTGCTCTGGTTGCTACAACATGCTCAAAGTAGAATATCCTCGATTTGTTGAACATGACATCGAGGTAATTCACACTTCGCAAATAATTGAAGAATTTCTGGGAGAAGGGAAAATCAAACTCAAAGAAGAAGTTCCAATGAAGTTGACCTACCACGATCCCTGTCATCTCGGACGAATGGCTGAACCCTATATTCCCTGGGAAGGTGAAAAGATTGAGGTCCTGTCGCAGGTGTTCATCTATGATCCTCCAAAACCAGTACGTCGAGGTGCTGGTGGAGTCTATGATGCACCTAGGAATGTCTTGAAGCAAATCCCCGGTGTGGAATTAGTAGAGATGGAGAGAATTCGTGAATATTCCTACTGTTGTGGAGCGGGTGGCGGATGTCGATCTGCTTATCCAGATTTTGCACTCTGGGCGTCAAACGAACGACTTGAGGAAGCAGAGTCTACAGGTGCTTCTACCCTCGTTTCTGCATGTCCTTTCTGTGGTTCTAATTTCAAAGAAGGGATGGAATCACGTAAATCAGAGATGGACTATTTCGATCTCACGGAACTAGTACTACGAAGTATGGGAGGTGGCAAGTAATGCTGGAAAAGAAAGTTTACGAAGCTTTTACGAAGATAGTTGGAGAACGACACATTTCACAAGATCCTGCTGTCATGGACACATACGCATTCCAGTGGTGCAATGAGATTGAAAGCGCACAACGTGGAGAAGAACCTCAACGCTTTGGTATTCGACCACTTGCAGTAATACTTCCTGAATCCACAGAACAAGTTCAATCAATCGTGAAACTCTGCAACGAACATGATGTCACCTTCAAGGCATTTTGTACAGGGATGGGACCATGGGCTGGTGTGAGTGACCCACGAGCGATTCAAATTGATTTACGAAGAATGAATCGAATCATTGAGGTTGATGAGAAAAATATGTATGCGGTCATTGAACCGTATGTGACCAACGCTGAACTCCAGAGCGAGCTATTTGAGTTTGGCTTGATGCATCATGCTCAAGGTGCTGGTCCTCAGACCGCTCCACTAGCAAGTCACACATCTTTCGTTGGACCTGGTTTTACGTCACCGTATACTGGATTCAGTGCTCGAAATGTGCTAGGTGTTGAATGGGTTCTCCCTGATGGTGAGATTCTTCGATTGGGCTCATTCGATCACAGTGGCAAATGGTTCACAGGTGATGGGCCTGGAATCAGCTTGCGCGGTATTATGCGAGGATGGCTTGGAACCTATGGCGGACTTGGAGTTTTTACCAAGGCTGCAATCCGACTCTTCTCATGGCCTGCACCCAAGGATTGGAAGTGGAAGACTAGCGGAACCATTCCTGATTATGATTGGGATGTTCCCCCCTATTGGCAGATGTACGTTCTGAATTTTGAAGAATGGGAAGAATATCAGAAAGCAATGTATGAGTTGAGTGATAGGGAAGTGACAATGGTTGCAACAACGTCAGCACCCGAAGGTCTTGCTGCTTTATTCACAAATACAAAGCAAGATGCAATCGAAACCATCTTTGCGGGTCTTCTTGCCAAGACACGTAACTACATCGTGATGCTAGTAGCTGCGCACACTCAACGAGAGTTTGACTTCAGAACAAAATTAGTACGTTTGATTATGGAGAAATATGGCGGCAATGATCTAATTGCAGAGGGTGTAACTACACCTCTGCCCATGCATTACGGAGAAACAGTCCGTAACATGCTTGGTGGCCACGCATTCCGCTTCTCCAATTGTTTCCAGAGCACACATGGAGGTATGGATTCAATTGCTATGGCTGTGCGTCTTGCTCAATTGAACCAACCAGCGAAGAAGAAGTATATCGATAAAGGTGTGATTGGAGATGATAGAGGTCTCGGTATTTGGATTACAAGTTACGAATCTGGACATATGGCACATATGGAAGCACCAACTGTCTATGATCCAACGGATATCGAATCATGCCTTGGATACGCTGCCTACCAAGATGATTGTAATCAAATGGACCTCGACAAGGCTCTTGGAATGCCATTCTTCATTGTTGGAGATGAGGTTCATAATTTCTATGCCAAGCGGGCAATGAACTATCCTGATTGGCTAAGAAAGATCAAAGGTGCTTTTGATCCGAATGGGGTTTCTGACCCCAGTCACTATGTTAAAGGAGAAGAGAAAAAGAAATGACAGACTATGTTAACCCTGATGTGAAGGAAGGATGGACTGGACCTGGAAGACGTGATGGTACAATCCTCCCGATGAAACCCGAAGACGACGCGCTACATATTGATGTTGGTGCGAAGAATCAGTTTGAATGGTGGTACTTTGATGCCCACCTAGAAGGAGGTTACACTCTAGTAGCATTCTTCTATGCTGCTTATCCAAATCCTGGACTTGACCAAGGAAAGATTGCAGTTGAACTAACCCTTCTGAGACCCGATGGTCGTAAGACACAGAAAGTTGTCAAATACAAGAAACCCGATTTCTATGCATCAACAGAGAAACCTGATGTCAAGATTGGCGAGAACTACATGAAGGCAGAATTCACTGATGATGGTCTCCCTGTCTATGAGATCTTCTTAGAAGATGAAGACTTGATGTTCCATCTTACTTACAAAGCGCAAGTAAAAGGTTGGAAACCAGGAACTGGGTATTCTCACTTTGCTAACCTAGGTCATTTTGCATGGGTAGTTCCATTCCCAAGAGCTTCTGTTACGGGAACAATCAGAGATGGGGACAAGGAAATGTCTGTAACTGGTGTAGGTTACCACGATCATAACTGGTTGAACTTTTCATTCCAGAGCATTATTGAGTATTGGATGTGGGGTCGAGTGTATTCTGAAAACTTCACTTGCTCCTATGCATTCATTCAATGCAATGACAAGGTCGATCGACATGCAGTGAAAGTTCTCATGGGTGCTAAAGGCAGTGAAGTGTTTCTGAGCTCGGGTGAGTATGAATTTACTCAAGATGACTTTGAATACAGTGAAGCTGCTGGGCATAGTTTCCCGAGAACAATATCGGTCAAAGTTCCTGGAGAATTAGAGTTCAAACTTGATGTAGCAAAAGTGCTTGAAGCTGAGAACATGCTTGACAATTTTCCTCGTCTCTTAGCACTTGCTGCAAAGTATATTCTTCGAATGAAACCTGGGTATTTCAGATTGAATTCTGATTTCACTTTAAAGGTCACCAAAGATGGTGTAACCTCCGAAGAGAAAGGAAATACGCTGCACGAAATCGTGACATTCAAACAATTAGGAGCTAAAGAGTAAGAGAACTACTCACGACTGATTTTGGTCAGGGTGTCAATTCCATTCTCGACCTCATCAGCAGACATAGATTCACCGGTTAGTAATTCACGCAAGATTCCCAGATGATGATCATTGAGTGTGTAATCTTCGGTCTCCAGAACATTGATGGTTGCACTATGATTCCACTCTGCATCATCATCATCCAATGCGTGAAGTGTCACAACATGATAAGGTCCAGCACGACCAATCATCAATTTTATGCTACTATAGAGAACCTCTTTCATCTCACTACCCACAGATCTGATGGCATAGGCTTGGATTGCAGATATGAAGGAACTAAACAAGTCTGGATTGACTCGAACATTCTCTAGACCGATTGATGCACACGTCAACCCGCCTTCATCGAGAACAATTATTCCTTTCATCTTCTTCTTACCCACTCTACTACAATTCTAATAATTCTCACTTAAACTATTAATGCGTGTGTTAGGTGCATCTTGAAGATGCAAGAAGTAAGACTGCAGTTACAGCTTACTGACCAAGAAGTTCTCCAACTTCTCTGGCATACTTTCTCATATGAGTAACAGCAAGACCCATAGAAGTAAGGTCCTTTGCAGAACCCATAAGCAAGAACTCACCAGCATGTGAAAGAACAACAAAACCATCTTTTCCTCGGACAATAACTTCGTAGAGTTCATCGAGTCCAAGTTTTCCAGCTGCCATATCTCCAGTCATAAGAAGCGCTGCACTAACAGCCGCCATAAGATCTGGATCCGTATCAGAATCTTCAGTTGCAAAGTATGCAAGCTTGACTCCTTGTTTACTGACAACAGCAATTGCATCTAGGTCAGCATAATTAGTTAGGCCCATTAGAAGCTCGACAAGCTCCTTCTCCTTTTCGGGGTCTAGGTGTTGTGACATTTACTTTCCCTCTTAAATTCTAATTTGTAATCATCAATTATTTGGCTACGAGCTTCTTTCCTTTCTTGGCTTTTGGTTTAGCTTTCTTAGCTCCAGCACTTTCTTCTTCAGTTTCAGATTTGAAGAAGGTGATCAAATCACTTAGTCTTTCTTTCATTTCAGCTTTGATTGGGCTGAGAATAGCATCAGGTGTACCTTTCAGTAATTCAATTCCAAGAACTCTACCATCTTTTACAATAACTCTGGGGATAAATCCTTCAGCCATGAAGGTTCCCTCTGGTGGGTCTTTGACCTTCTCGATTCTTCGCTCTATTTTCTCTTGACCGAAGACTGCAGTTTTGTGCTCTGCAACTGTATAGAGGTCATTATAGACAATAACTAATTCTCTCTGATACCCCTCTGGTGGATCAATCGTTTCCATTTCTTTGATCATATCTGCTACATCTCCTACTGGTGCAGCGGCAACTGGTGCTGCTGGGCGAGGAGCTGGAGCAGAAGTTGGTTTAGAAGTAGGTGGTGTAGGTGGAGGTGCTGACACTGTCGTTGGTTCTGGTTTAGGTGTGGCTACCTGTTCTGTCTTTGCTTTTGGAGTTGGTGGGGGAGCTGATGTAGTTTCAGCTGCTGCTGTCTTTGGTTTAGGTGGTGAGGGTGGAGGTGCCTTTTCACCAGGTTTGATCACTCGTGTTGCAACTGATGTACCATCTAATGCTGTGAAAAATGTTGGAGGCTCTTCGCCTTCATCGATAGGTCGGACTTTAAAGTTGAATCCATAGTCTGTTCTCAGATTTGTCGCAACTCGTGCGCCTATGAATTTCCTTCTGACTCCTGCTTGACTCCCTTTCCAGAGGTATATGCTCTTTGTATCGTTATCCACGACACAGAATACAATGGAGGAATCTAGATAATCTTTTGAAATCTCTACTTCGGTAAGAGTTCCGTCTTCCTGAACTTCGTAGCCTATAACCATAATCAATCACTACGTTACAATTGACCTCGTAGGGTATGCAGTCAGCTATTCAAGACATAAGCCTTGAGTGTATAGCTTTCGCAGAGTTTAATCGCTGTTTGTGCTATATGATTGTTATTGTGCTAGATATGATGCTAGAATCAGTATCCAATTAATGTGAACAAGGCTTATGAGTTAGTTCCACCTACATTATTCGGTTGTTCACGATGGAAGAAAAACAGACTTACATCAATCCGTACAAGCAGCAATTCGATGAAACTGAGGGCCTCAGTGTCGGCAAACTCCTTCTTGGTCTTGCTGTATCAACACTGATCATGCTTGGTTCAACATGGGGGCTTTT
Organism: Candidatus Thorarchaeota archaeon; assembly: GCA_016840385.1. The sequence continues at coordinate 6,393 of JAEOSL010000074.1, forward strand.
GTCTCTGCTTAACTTCTCAGGTGTGTATAGTTTTGATCCGTCGAGGTTTCTTCCATATACGATGTATATGTTGGTTGCCTCAGTTGGTTCAATAGTTCTCGCACTCATCCTGTGTGGAATATTAATCAAGTGGCCACGAACAGTCAGTCTCCCTCTTAAGATTCACAGATTCGCAAAACGACATGCGGGCGACTATTTCATGTCGCCAGAGCCAGAAGATGAGAATCTAAAATCCGCTTTTCGAAGGTCGCTCTATGGTTCGATCCTTGTTGTTGGGATTGCTCTAACAATCCTTGGGTTTGAGCTGATGGCTAATGTCGATGCAGGTGAACTGATCTATATTGGTACAGTCTTGATGGTTGTCAGTGTAGTCATTCTTCCATTTACAGTCATGCTTCTGTACTTTGGTCCTTGGTTGATGAAAGATTCTGGACTGTTTCATCTTGATTCCAAAGATAGGTCTCTAAGCAATGTTGGTGATGATGTTGAAGATATCCTTGAGTTCTTTGCTGGAGTGGACATCATTCTTGTATGGCTTGAACTCACCCTAAGTGTGGGTCTTGATGCCCCTTGGATTCCAATCTTTATCATCATTATTGCACTGGGACCACTCTTCTCAATCATTCTGAACTTCACAATCATTTTTGTGTTTGTCAAGAAACGTGCAACCCTGTCCATGATGAAATATCTATCAACCAGTTATGATGTGCCGGACATGGTAAGTTCGCCTACATATATTCGTAATCAAGTACTTGCTTTGGTTGAACGTCAGTTAATCATGACAGCTCCCGCACCACCAATGGAATCAGAATCGCTTGGTGCTATTGACGATGAACCGGAACCTGAATTAGAACCAGAGCCTGAAGCACCATCTGAACCCAAAGGTGAGAAAACACCTCCTCCCCCGGATGATTAACCAAAGTTAGGAGTCGAACATATTCCCCCGCTCCCTGGAGATGACACTGAGTCAGTTTCTGAGGATGATGATTGATTCCGTATTAAATGAAAAAGCAATGGTCTTCTCCCCATTGACTCTAAGACGCTTCACTAGATCCTCATCATGAGTTAGTGCGATTATTGGAATGCCACTGAAATCAAGAGTAACTTTGAAAGAACCTACTTGTGGTGTGATTGAAACAAGTTCAGCTTGTGCCCAGTCTTCTTGCAGTGAATCAGAAAATATTACATCTTCAGGCTTTACACTAAATGTGATTTCCGTTCCAATTTCACCTTCACCTGGTATTTCAAACCAATTATCATCGACTTGTATTTTGAGGTTCCCTCGAGATGACTCAGCAACCAAACCAGAGAAAACATTTCCACTTCCTAAGAAATGAGCAACGAATTCGTTTGCAGGTCTATCATATAGCTCTTCAGGAGTTCCGACTTGTTCAATCCTACCGTCATTGATGATTGCTACTCTGTCGGATATTGCAAATGCTTCGTCTTGACTATGTGTGACATAGATGGTTGTGACTTTCACTTTCTTCTGGATTCTTCGTATCTCGGCCTGAAGTCGTTCTCTGAGTTGAGGGTCTAATGCTGAAAGAGGTTCATCTAGAAGGAGAAGGGATGGTTGTTTTGCCAAAGCTCGGGCAAGACCAACTCTCTGTGCTTCACCGCCACTAATTTCACTAACCTTTCTGAATAGTAAATTCCTGATACCTAGAAGGTCTGCAAGCTCCTCTACTCTTTCTACAGTTTTCTCATGAGACCATTCTGCCATTTCTGGACCAAATGCTATGTTCTGGTACACTGTCATATTTGGGAACAAAGCTACTGACTGGAACACCATCCCGATATTCCTCTCCCTGGGTGGAATATCAACCATATCTTGTCCATCAAACAAAAGAGACCCTTCCTCCGCTTCAATGAATCCTGCAATCATTCGAAGAGTTGTGGTTTTTCCCGAACCACTAGGGCCTAGCAAAGTAAGGAGTTCACCATCTCTGATGTTTAAATCAATAGGTCCGATTTTTGTTCCATCTGCAAATTCTCTTACAAGTCCTTCAAGATCTATTTTGACCATTACAATGTACCTCCGGTACTTCCCTCTGATATCTTCTCCATTGATAGAAATGCCGCAACACAGAGTATTACGAGAAAGAGTGCTGAAGCTCCAGCTTGGACGAATCTTCTGACTCCAAGGTTATCGTAGATTGCTACTGCAAGAGTATAGTTTTGTGGAAGCGCAATGAATAGAGTTGCAGACATCTCTCCTATTGCCATAGCAAATGCAAATACTGCTCCAACAAGAATACTTGGAACTAGGAGTGGTAATTCAACAAAGAAAAGTCGTTGAAGTCTCGAAGCCCCTAACGAATCTGCTTGGTCTAAGATATTAGGGTCAATATTTCGCAGACCTATTTCGATTGACCTTGCTGTAAAAGGCAAACCGATAATTGTCTGTGCAATCACGATAAGGGGCCAAGGATTGATATTGAGTCCTGTTGGAACCGCAATGACAGTCATTAACCCATATGCCAATGTGATGGAGGAGATTCCCAATGGGAGCAAGACCATTGTGGAAGATAATAATGGAATTCCACGAGTTCTGGATCTATGCGCGTATGCAAGAGGAATTCCTATGATTAGAGAGAGTAATGTTGCCAACCCTCCATAGAAGAGAGAATTGATGAGTGGCCCTAACCCTCCAGTGGAACCTGCCGTGAAAAGGTAACTGAATCCTTCTAGAGTATACACCTGTCGTATCGGATCGAAAAATGCTGCCCGAATGATTGATACTATTGGCCCTCCTATTAGCACCAAAATTAGAATCAGATAGATGAGAATTGCTATCTTTTCTTGGAGTTTGTATCTAGTGAAGCGTGTTGTTCTAATCGATGATGTTGGTCCTGAGTCATTCTCAGACACTCTGCCTAATTTGATGTACGTAATTGCCAGAGTTATTGTTATCAAAATCTGAACTAAGGCCAGAGAACTAGCCTCTCCATAGTCTGACCATCTGAATGCATTCCACATTTGAACTTCGAGTGTACGATACACACCATTCCCCAGAGAGAGTACAATTGGGAATGACATGAAACAGAACAGGAACGTCAGAATGGCTGAAGCTGACAGAGCTGGCAATATATGTGGAAGTGTAATCCTCCTAAACCTAGATACTGAATCTGCTCCAAGTATCTCTGCAGACTCTTCGATTTCTGGATTCAATCGTTCCATGGAAGCTGAAACGAGCAACATGACCAGGGGTGCATTATAGAATGTATGAGCAAGGATGATACCAACAAATCCCTCAGCAAAATTCACTATGGAGGTTGGTGATTGGGTTATCAGCATCAGAAAGGAATCGATTATTCCAAATGATCCAAACATTTGAAGAAAACCGACAACGACCACTATTGGCGGGAGAACAAAGGGAACAATGATGAGTGCTCGAATGAGCGCCTTCCCACGAAATCTCAAGCGAGCAAGAAGCAAACCTCCGGGTATCCCAACAAGTAGTGCAAGAAGTGTACTGACGCTTGCTTGAATCAATGTGAATGTGGCTGTGAATTGAGTGTTATAGGCTGACCATGTTTCAATGAATGATGAACCTGTACCAGACATCAGACCTGATATTATGACAATTACAACTGGATAGACAAGAAAAAGGAATAGTAGAACTATGGGAAATGCTAGTACCACGTAATTCCAATGTTCCTGTTTTATCATTGAAGCGCCTCGTATCAGGGAGTCATTACTGTGTCATATTCATCCAGCCATGATTGAAGGTTGGTTACTATCTCTGTTGTGTTTAACAGAGTATTGAGAATACTCACATCATCTGGATGGATTGCATAATCAAAGACGCTGGGTAGTGCAAGATCTGTTCTCACTGGAAACATCCATTGGTTCATAGCTATCTCTGTTTGTACTGTTGAATTCAAACAGTAGTCAATGAATGCTTTACCAAGGTCTGGATTTGGTCCATTCTTAACCAAGCCAGCTCCTTCAACTTGCATCCATGCCCAATGTTGATTTTGATAATAGAATGGTGCAATTGCAGTATCTGGTTCAGTACCTAGGTAATTTGCTGAATATGCTGGGTCTGTTCCATAGCTCACCATCAAGTGCTTTGTTGAATCTGTAGACCACGCAGACCATGCTTCTGACCATCCTTCTTCTACGTCAATATTTCCTTCGACTGCTTCCCACCAATCGGTCCAATTCTCGCCTAGTATCTTCTCATAGATTGCAATTTGTGAGAGAAGGAATGAGAGACCTGGGCTACTGAGATGTGGATCTTCTGTAACAAGGGCTGATGCTAGTTCGGTTGTTGCCAAATCAGCTAAGGTGAGATAATCAAGTTGAGGATGTGTAGTTGTATTGATGGTATTCATCGAATAGATTAAGGTGACGAGTCCGAAATCGAAAGGCGTTAGGTAATGTTCTGGATCTAGCGCATCAACCAAGGAACTGTTGATTAGTGCAAGATTTTGTGACTCATACGGTTCTAGAACATTACGTGCAGCTTCTTGCAGTATGAGGATGTTATCAATTCCTATCACCACGTCAGCTACAGGGTTTGCTGCTTCTGCATTTAATCGCGAAACAATGAAATTCGCATCACCTTGAAGAATTACGAAATCAATGTCAATTCCATATTCTGCTTCAAATGGTGCAAATGCTCGATCGAGTACGACCTCTGCTCCTTCATCACCCCAATTCATGAAACTACTGTACGTGTACACAACGAATTTTGGTTTCCAGAAAGCTATCACACCATACGTTGCTACGATGAGTACTGCAATTATCGCAACTACAGCTACTACCTTTTTTGGATCTCTTCTGACAGGATACTCGGTCATCATAAAACCTCTATATTGATTGATGCAAGCATTCTTATAACGATTTATATAACAGTGTTATAGTTCTATGGAGATATTACCATGCGACCACCCTGTGAGATTGTCCAGCGTGATTTCCTTCGTACTGTTAGAATTTTTGTTGCTCGATCACTATCAAGCGAGGGATATTCTCAAACAAAAATTGCATCACAAATGGAGTTGACTCAAGCGGCTGTGAGTAAATATCTGAGTCAACCTGTGACTAAGACTCGACTTGCAACTGAGATTGATATCTTATCCAAGAAACTTACTGAGATGATAAAGAGCGGTGATACTGATGCTGATAGTATGGTTCGAGAAGTTTGTGAAGCTTGTATGCGCTCACGACTCGGTTCAACTTTGTGTGAAATGCATCAGAGAAAGGTGCCGTCTTTGAAGGCTGCTAATTGCCAAGTGTGTGCTCAACTTCTTGGAGGGAGTGATAACGAACTGTCAAAGAGGGCTGTTATCATTAGCGACATGCTAGATGCTCTCAGGATCATCGAAGCCTCTGAATCATTTGTAGGCATCGTACCTCAAATTCGGGCAAATATTGTCACATGCGATGATACTGCCAAGACTACAAAGGATGTTGCAGGTGTTCCAGGTCGCATCACTGTGATTGATGGACGCGCAAGAGCTCTTGTGAGCCCCCAATTCGGAGCTTCAAGTCACACCTCTGAACTTCTTCTTAATGCGATGGAAAAATGGTCTGGGATTCGATCCTGTTTGTATGTATCCGGAAGAGATTCTGTGATTAGAGCAGCAAAGAAGGTCGGGTTTAGGGTTGTAACACTGAAGGAGTCTGAAAGTAGTTCTAAGAAGATTATTGGTACTCTCAAGTCTGGTCAAGCAATTCCTGGACCAAGAACAGCATACCCTGCAATTCATTCTCCTGGAGACTATGGTGTTGAACCAATACTGTACCTATTTGGACCAAATGCACGAGAACTGAGTGAGAAGTGTGTGAAACTCAGTGAATCAATGTAATCATGATAACGTGTCTTACAGTGTTTTATTTTACCTTTTCAATCTAAAATCAATGTAAGGAGTCTCTAGTAATGGTACTCATACGCCAAGGAAAGATGAAGGATTGCACCGATTTGTTTGAAGTGTATCAAGGTACTCGTTGGTTCTATAGAATCAAAGAAGGTGGATACACTTCTGTAGAACAAATAAAGGAAGAGCATCGTGGTGCTGCATTCTTTCGTTGGGGTTGGTTAGTTGCTGAGGAAAAAGGGAAGGTAGTTGGAGAGATAGTATTCCGAGTAGAGAAGAATCCTATTGCTGGGAAGATTGGTATAATTAGAAATCTCGATATTGATGTCAGGCATCAGAAACTGGATGTTGGCACCAAACTGACTCAAGCAGCTGAGGTTGCTATGAAAGGTAAAAGGGTGGTTCGAGTAGTTGCTACAACTCCACCAGCAGCATACAATTATTGGATGAAGGTTAAGTATTTTGCACGAGGTTCAATCTTAAACCTCCGACTATCACTGAAGAAAGTTCCCGAGATGAGAACTCCAAAGGTAAAGACTGTGAAGATCAAGAGTCCGGAAAAGTTACCTAAATCGATGAAGTTCTCTAACATTGCATATCCCGGTTCGCTTGCTGAAATGGCTGGGGACGTGATCGATGGACGGTCAAAGGGGCAACTTCTTGAATTTGCGGCTGATGGCCGAGTTATTGGTGTAGGGGTAATTGTTAGAAAAGATGCTAAGAATGCTAGCTTTGTAGCTGATGTCGTAAAGAAAGGAATTGATCATGCTCCTCTCGTAATAGCAAGGACTGCAAGAGTAGCAATACCTTGGAAAGTAAAATTCGTAGAAACTACAATCCCAAAGGACCAAGTTGGCATATTCACATCTTTCGCCAAGTGGTCCTCTGAGTTGTCAACGGATATTCCCGTGACTAAACTGTTGTGACTTATTCTTCGACTTCTCCAATTACGAAGGGTAGAGCCCAGTTTGTGAAGACTAGAGTACCACCAATCGCCCAGATGCTTGCCATATTGACATGCCAGAGTAAGAATGGAATTGTCGATATTCCAAGAACAATGAATGCACCTCCGACAATTGCTACAAAGATTGCATCAACAATGAAAGTAGTCCTCAATGAATATCCCTGTCTCTTTCTGAATAGAGGAATGACAAAAGCAAGGCCAAGAAGAATTCCTATACTTGCAATCTCTTCTATGCGAAGTGACGCAAATCCAAAGACATTATCTACTTCTGTACTATCTCCCTCTGGTGTTGTCATGAGAACTCTAACGGAATGCTCGTTCTTATCGAATGCTCCTACATCTATCGTGAATGTGAAGATTCCAGAACTAACATCAACAGTGACGTTGTTGTAGTTCTCTAATACTACATCATCAACATATATTGCTACTACGAGTTCATCCCATTTCGAACTTACTTCGATTGTGAAGATGGTTAATCCTGTCACTACATCATCAGTTGTAGCAAATCGGATGACCGGAGCTCCTTTGTTATCAATCACCAATATCAGTGAGGCTTCCCATTCATGACCTGATGCATCACTACCTAGAATCATGATTTGATGTTCACCCTCAGAATACGATGTTGTATTGAAATTGAAACTATTTGTTCCAGGGTACACGATGATATTCTGAAGTCCTGATACAGGGTTTCCATCAATGAAGAATGATGCGGTACCATTGTCATAAGGTGTTTCAACTCTGAAATTGAATTCTTGGTCTCCAGAAATTGTGTCATAGCTACTAAGACTCAATATCCAAAGTCTAACATGATCCAAGAAGACCAGATCAATAGCAGTAGTAATGGAGGCATTCTCACCAGTGAATGCAGTGATTCCAATGATATGGTTTCCATTGTGGTATCTACTAGAATTGAATGTGTAGTTGAATGCTCCTGCACTAATAGGAGTGGAATTGAATTCCTGTGTAATTTCACCATCAACTGTCACATTGAGATACACATCTGGGTGTGTAGTTGTGATATTCAACCAGAAATCTGCAAGTCCTGTTACAGTTGCATCTACTTCGGGACTCAGAATAACGATGGTTGGTACAAGATGATTGTTGACATTGAATACAAGAGAGTATACCACCGAAGCATCTTCACCAGTAACATTGTAGTAGAAGAACAGAGTGAAGTTCAATAGACCTTCTGCGAGATCAGTTGTATTTATGGATACTATCTGGGTCTTAATTCCTATAGAAACATTATCGTACTGATGAATTACTCCGTCAACAAATAGGGTGAAGTTGAGCGGATTATATTCAGAACCAATTTCAAGAGTAAGATTGAATGTTCCTGAAACATCGGTTTGATTCGCTGGAGACTGGTGGTCGATGGTTATTGGCACGCCATCATTGTCCACTATGTACACCAGATACATTGAATCCGAAAAGTATGTTGCCAGAACATCATATTGGAAGAAGAGTGTGAAATTATCGTACCCTTCTATGAGTGTACTCGTATCAACTATAACACTGACGTTTCCAGTTCCAATAAACTCTGAGGAGTAGATCTCACCATCAACGTATACCGTAAGGTTGAGTGTATCAACATCTGCAGTTACATTGAGATCAATACTTACGAGGCCGCTAATCTCACTCTCGTTTGCAGGAGTATAGAGTGCTACGCTAAGATCGAATCCATCATTATTCACATAGTAGAGTAGATAGATTGTTTCTTTCTCAGCCATCTTCTCAAAGAGAACTGTAAAGTTTAACATTCCTTCTGGAAGGGTCGTAGAGTCTATGTTACTTAGCACCTCAGTCCAGCTAGCACTGGCTGAAATGTTAATGTGATCAAATCCAGGATAGATTGTGTGATTGACAAAAAGAGTTAGATTTAGAGTAGTAAAATCTGAGCCCATATCTAGTGTAATGTCAAATGTTTCTGATACTTCACTTCCATTAGCCAAAGTTACGAGTGATGCTGTAATGTTTGGTGAATCATAAGCAGCAGGACTTAGAATGTCTAACTGAGTGCCCATGGGTTGATTAGTATCAACATCGGATGTAATTGTCTGACCTTGGATTGAGCCCAAGATCATGAATGCGACAAACATGAGCGCCAATATTCTACTTGTTGTTCTCATTCTGGTGCCTTCCTGAAACCCAGTAATCTCTTATCGGGCGGATGGCCCCAGAAAAGTTGGACTGCTTTTAAGCCTAGCGCCAGTAACAGAGTCGTACACTTTCACACCGACTCAATTCATTATTTTTTCTCGAAATATGTAATCTTTTAAGACAGACAGGTTTCTTATTTCAAGCACTTGCATGGTGGAATCACTCAAGTTGGCAGAGAACTCCAAGAAGAGATCATCACTAGAACGGAGCACTCACTATAATGACATCAACCGGTTTTGTGACGAACATCCAAAGGTGTTCTACTGAGGATGGTCCTGGTATCAGAACATCTGTATTCTTCAAGGGCTGTCCTATGAAATGCATCTGGTGTCACAATATCGAAACAATCGATGCAAATCCACGACTAGTTTGGTACGCTGTCAAGTGTATTGGTGACCAAGGGTGTGTTCGAGCATGTCCTGAATCTGCAATCGAACCAACTTCCGATGGGATGAAAATCAATCTTGATTTGTGTCAAGTTTGTGGTACTTGCGAAGAGGTTTGTCCAACAGGCGCAATGAAGTTAATGGGGACGAGCTGGAATTCTGACGATTTGGTTGAGGAGTTATTACGGGACAAGGTCTTCTTCACTACGTCAAATGGTGGTGTGACCCTCTCCGGTGGTGAAGCCACGTACCAGTCTGAGTTTGCTACTGATGTCGCAATTGGATTACAAGAAAATGGAGTACATGTTGCACTCGATACCTGCGGATACTGTAGTGAAAAAGTTCTACGAGAAATGTTGGAGCATGTAGATATGGTTCTCTATGATTTGAAGCAAATGGATCCTGAGAAGCATGAGGAGTACACTGGTGTTCCCCTTGACCGAGTTCTATCCAATGCGCAAATAATTGCAGAAAGCGGGAAACCAGTTTGGGTTAGAACTCCAATAATACCTGGTCATACTGATAGTGAAGAAAATATACGAGCCATATCACAATTCATCACGACAAAAATGCAGAATGTTGGAAGATACGATCTGCTTGCCTTTAATCGAATGTGTACTGACAAGTACAAACTATTCGATTTAGAGTACCCACTGAAAGATGCAGACCTGATTACTGAGGAGACCATGGAACATCTTGTAGATGTTGCAAGACAAGAAGGGGTATCCCAAGTAGCATGGTCTGGGATGACTAAGAATTCTAGGGAACCAACTACAAATGAAGAACAGGAGGAATGACCGAGAGTTTCGTCAGACCGTAAGCCTTTTTGTAGGCTCCCACAGACAAATTTTCGGTGCAGTACATGAAATCATGGGAGTACACATCAAAGGACGGTCGACCAATATTAGTCCGTACTGCTGACCGTGGTGATGCTCCAAAACTGCATGAAGGTTTTCGTGCCGTGGTTGATGAAGGTACTTGGTTACCAACATTCTCTGCGAATTCACATATCTCAGATTGGGTTCACTGGATTGATAAAACCAAACATAATCGAGATATCTTGCTCATTGCTTTCCTTGATGGTGAGTATGCTGGCCATTTGACTCTACAACCTGAGGAATGGAATGCATCCCAACATGTAGCAAAGGTTGGAATCATTGTGCTCAAAACACATAGACATGTGGGTGTGGGCCGTTCTCTCATGTTAGCTGGTGAAGAAATGGGACTTGAGC
>JAEOSL010000075.1 GCA_016840385.1 Candidatus Thorarchaeota archaeon
AGTCATTGGAGCATGCACATCTCAAATCATTGGTGTACCCCTAGCTAAACGCTTGAAGAGTGAGCTCGTATCATATGTTCCACTGAGAGAACACGTTGCATGGGTCCATAAGGATAATCCAAAGAGTGCCACAAACAAAGCTCTGGTTCTCCTTAACGATGCTGCAATTCATGTAGACTTTTTAGAACCACAAACCGAAGTAGAAACACAGATGGAGAAGAAAGTCCTGATTATTGGTGGAGGTATTGCGGGTCTCAAGGTAGCAAGCGACCTTCTGAAATTGGGAATAGAAGTTACGCTGTTGGAGCCACCAGAGTTTAGTTCCAAGGACTATTTGGAAAAGAACCAGTTCATGGCTGAAAAGAGTCACCTCAAGGGGATTGTTAAAGATTTGACAGCAGGTTCCAAGGGAGCCAAGAAAATCAGTGGTTCAATTACAAAACTTGGCGGTAGAGCTGGACTGTATTCAGTTTCACTCAAACACGAAAGTGGAAAGGAAGAGGAAATTCTTGTTGGTGCAATTGTCTTAGCAACTGCGTCGGAGCATTCTCCACCTTCCATAGCAAAGATGTGTCACCACGGAAAGTCAGATCAGACCATATTGATTTCTGAACTAGCAGAGGCTATCGCAAAACAACCTGCAAAGGATAACAAAACAATATTCGTCGCTCAAGACCCATCTTACCACGATGGCTCTGCTGCTGGCAGTTATCTTCTTCGAGAAGTAACTCTTGCTGCAGAGAAGGGGAACACAGTAATTGTTGCTCATTCTGACATTTACACGAAGGATGAGAATCTTTACAGAGCAGCTAGAAAAGCAGGTGCCATTTTTGTCAGAGGTTCTCTAGAGAAAGTTAGCAAGAAGAAGAAGCAACTTATTTGTCGGCTTGAGAACACATTGGAATCTCAAGTTAGAGAATTCGCTGTAGACTATCTAGTTCTTCAAACAAAACTGAAACCTTGGTCAGGCACCAAACGAGTAGCTGATACACTTGGTTTGGATCTTGATGAAAATGGTTTCATTAATACTCGCTATGCAAAGATGAAACCAGTACAGACATCGAAAAGAGGAATCTTCATCGCTGGTAATGCAAAGGCACCAATGAACCTCAATGATGCACTAGCATCAGCTTCCAACGCTTCTCTTGAAATTTACAAGAATCTGATCGCTGATGGTCAACGGAAGGGTTGGATTCCAGTAGTTGATGAGGAACCTTGTGATCTATGTGAAGCCTGTGTAAAGGCTTGTCCAAATGATGCACTACGAGTTGAAGGAGATAAAATCAAACATATCCCAATGCATTGTGAGTTCTGTGGTATCTGTGTATCTGCTTGTCCGACACGTGCTATAGAATTTCAATCACACAGCAAAGATAGCTGGTTGACAAGAATTGATGCAATAGCTAAGAACCACAAGAAACTGGAAGGTAAGGAACCCTTCTCACTGGTTTATGCATGTAGTGAATGTGCAAACGCCTCAATTGACCAAGCAGGCTTTGCAGGTAAAGGGTATCCAACTGGTAGCTATGTGATTCAGTTCCCATGTGCGGGAATGGTATCACCAATTGAGATTTTGAAGGGCTTAGTTGTGGGAGCAGAACAAATCGTCGTAGCACATTGTCCACCTGGAGGCTGTCATCATCAGACAGGAGACCATCTGTCAGAACTTGTTGTCAAGTTTACGCAGGACATGCTGAAGAGCATTGGTCAAGATCCCGATCGGGTGAAAGCAACGTACATGATTGCGGCGTTACCAAACAAGATGCAAGAGGAGGTGGCTCACCGTGGATAAACGAATGGAACTTCTTGATGCTATTAGAGCCATCGCAGTGAAGACACCAACAGATGAAGTTGAGGTTCCAGAATCCGTTGTAGGGTTTGGAACAATCGAATACATGGCTCAAACTTGCAGTGCATGTAAGAAGTGTATACTTGCGTGTGAGCCTGCTGCATTAGATATGGAAGACACTCTGAATATGCATGATTACTTGCGAGTAACTGTACCCCAAGAGGGATTCAGATCGAAGAACAGAGAAACCCTGGTAACATTATTGCAGAATCTCAAAGGAGACTATGACTGTGGTGATGTACAAGCAATATCAGTACCAGAGGGACTTCCAGGTTACGGGTCAATCGTATGGAGTGCTCAGCAATGCATAGCTTGCGACAAATGTATTGAAGCATGTCCAGAGGATTGTCTGACATTACAGAAGACCTACAAACTTCCTGAGATAATCGGACCTGTCGAAGCGCCTCCATCTCTTCCTGTCGATAAGGATTGGGAACCATTCATCGTTTGTTTTGTTTGCTGGGAGTGTTCACACGCGGCTGCAGATCTTGCAGGTTTGATGCACTTACATTACCCTGCTTCTATTAGAACAATAAGAATTCCATGTAGCGGTGCGCTCGAACCAATTCACATAATGACAGCATTGGCACAAGGCGCCGATGGTGTGCTAGTAACAGGTTGCCTGCTGTCTGAGTGTCACTATGGTGGCGATAGTCCAAAGGCTGGTAACTTCATGCAATATGATTTCGTTAAGTTCTGGTCAGATATTTTCGAAGAGATTGGCATAGGTGGCAGACTCAGCATCGACTTTGCATCTGCTGCGATGGGAATCAAGTTTGCTGAAATTGTAGAAACGTTCACTGAACAGATTAAGAAACTAGGACCGAGTCCAATTTCTGTGAAGACGGAGGTGCAAGAATAGATGTCTAAGAAACGTAGTAAGAAGCAAGAAGATCGTATTGGTGTTTTTGTCTGCTCATGTGGCTCAAACATTGGTGGAGTCGTAGATGTTGACAAGCTTGCTCATAATTTTGATGACTATCCAGGTGTTGTTCTTTCGACATGGAATATGTTCACTTGTTCAAAAGAAGGACAAGTCAGAATTGCTGATACTATTGAGGAACATGACCTAACAGGTGTAGTGATTGCATCATGTACTCCTAAATTGCATGAAGAACTATTTCGTGATGTCATTGAGGAGAAAGGTCTCAACAGATTCAGATTAGCACAAGCGAATTTGCGTGAACATGATACTTGGGTCCATGGTGATAAACCCGAGAAAGCTCAGAAACTTGCTTACGAACTCATTGCAGGTGCTGTTGAGCGTGCTAAACTTCTCGAAGATATTGGATTCGAAGATTATCCAGTTGAAAAGAGTGTAATGGTTGTAGGTGCAGGAATTGCAGGAATCCAAACAGCTCTTGATCTAGCTGACAAAGGAATCCATGTTGATTTGATTGAACGAAATGTGTCAGTCGGTGGATATATGGCGAAACTGGAAAAGACCTTCCCAACACTAGACTGTTCAATGTGTATTCTTTCTCCAAAGCTAAGTGCTGTAGACAGGAACAAGAATATCACCATTTACACTACAACTGAGGTAGAAGAGGTTGAGAGAGATTATGGTAACTTCAAGGTTAAACTTGCTAAGCATCCACGATACATAGACTTAGAGAAATGTAATGATTGTGGAGATTGCCTTAAAGTCTGTCCAGTTACCACATCAAAGCATCACGATCTTGGAATGTCAAAACGGACAGCAATCTACAAGCCATTCCCACAAGCTATACCTGGTGCAGTATCAATCGAGAAACTTGGCCATGCTGCATGTAAGATTTCGTGCCCAGCACATGTTAGTTGCCAAGGCTTTGTCACACTTACTCGAGAGGGTAAGTATGAAGAAGCACTCAAACTTGTTCGAGAGGCAATACCCTTCCCAGGAGCATTGGGTCGTGTTTGTCCGGCACTCTGTGAAGATGAGTGCGAGAGGGGTACTTACGATAAGAGTGTGAGCATCAGGAATGTTCACAGATGGCTTCATGATCATGAACTTGAATCAGGAGGAGCTGCTCCTGTCGAGAATGTAATCGACAAGAAAGAAAAAGTAGCAGTGGTTGGTGCAGGACCAGCTGGAATAGCATGTGCACTTTATCTCGCACAACAAGGATACCCTGTAACAGTATTTGAAGAACGAGAAGAAGCAGGTGGATTGCTTCGTTGGGGAATTCCAAAGCACAGACTACCACGCGACATTCTCAAGTCAGAGATAGAGTATGTTCAGCAGCACGGAGTAGAGATTGTTACCGGAAAGCGTATTGGCTCTGTTGATGAACTCAGAAAACAAGGGTTCGATGCAATCTTTCTCGGAACTGGTGCTTACGTAAGCTCCAAACTTCGAGTGAATGGAGAAGATGCTAAAGGTGTCTATCATGCACTCGATTTCCTTTATCGAGTAAATGGTGATCAGAAAGTTGACCTCGGTACCAAGGTTGCAGTCATCGGAGGTGGTAACTCCGCCATAGATTCAGCTCGAGTTGCACTTCGTCTAGGCGCAGACGTCACCTTAGTCTATCGAAGGTCAAGAGCTGAGATGCCTGCAATCAAGAGTGAAATTGATGACGCCGTGAAAGAAGGAGTGAAGCTAAAGTTACTTGCTAATCCAGTGGAAGTACTAACTACCAATGGAGCGGTTTCTGGCATCAAATGCATCAAGATGAAGTTAGGAGAACCAGATGCTTCAGGTCGACGACGCCCTGTTCCAGTTCCTGGTTCAGAATTCGACTTGGATATTGACAACGTCATAATTGCTATTGGTCAATCAGTTCATCCAGATGGACCTCATTCAGAACTTGAGCTATCAAAATGGAGTACACCTGTTGTTGATGCAACCACAATGCAGACCAGTGAGAAAGATGTATTCGCAGGAGGAGACCTAGTTACAGGTCCAGCCCTTGCAGTAGAAGCTGTTGGTGCTGGACATGAAGCTGCCAAGTCAATCGCCTTCTTCCTCCAGGATCTTGATCTCATAGAAAGCAGAGTAAAGGCTCAGCCTAGAGCTCCGAGACCTGAACTTGAACAGGAGGACCTTCCTGGTGGAAAGCGTGCGAAAATGAAAGCACTACCTGCACAAACACGAGCTACGAATTTCGACGAAGTAGAACTTGGTTTCACTGAGAAGATCGCAGTTAAAGAATCAGCGCGATGTCTGAATTGTGCTATCTGCTGTGAATGCAAGTTGTGTGTTGAAGCTTGTGAGAAAGATGCTATCGACCATGATATGGTTGAAGAGGAAGTTGAACTCACAGTGGGTGCAATTGTCGCGGCCACTGGGTTCCAAGAAATTAGTATGGAAGAGCTTCCAGAGTATGGTGGTGGTAAATTCAAGAGAGTTATCACAGGAGGCCAATACGGACGTTTACTGAGTCTTGTTGGTCCAACTGCAGGCAAAGTTATGATTCCACCGGAGTACACTGAAACTCCAAAGAAGGTCGCGTACATTAACTGTGCTGGATCACGAGATGAAAAATGTCGACCTTGGTGTTGCAATTTCGGATGCATGTACACTCTTCGTCATGTGGAAATGACTCATCGTGAGTATCACAATGATATCGACCAGTGGGTTATCTACCACGAGCTCCGAGCTGGTGGAAAAGAGTACGAGCAATTCTATGGTCGTGTTAGAGAGCACGGTGCGAATTTCGTACGTGGGTTCCCAAGCGACTTCACCGAAGAAAAAGATGGTACAATCAGTTTCTCCATCTTTGACCAAGGAAGTGGTCAACTCTTGCGGTTGAACTTCGACCTTGTTGTTCTAACAATGGCGGTTGACCCAGCGGAGGGTGCAGCTGAATTAGCACACAAGCTTGGAGTTGACCGGAGTGAGGGTGGCTTCATGAAAGAACTTCATCCAAAGCTTGAACCTGTAAGTACAAAGGCGCGTGGTGTGTTTATTGCCGGAGCCGCCCAGAGTCCAAAGGATATTCCCGCATGTGTATCAGATGGGAAGGCTGCAGCAAGTGCAGCTTCATCCCATGTACTCAAGGGACAAGTTCGAGTTCAGATGGACAAAGCTGTCATTGATGATGAACTGTGTATTGGATGCGGTCTCTGTGAGCAAGTGTGTCCATTCGATGCCATCACACTTGAAGACCGTGAAGATGGACCAAAGCTATCAGTGGTCAACTCATTGCTCTGTACGGGTTGCGGTAAGTGTCAGGTGGTTTGTCCCACAGGCGCAGCAAAACGCAAGCACTACACAACTGAGCAGATCAATGCAGAGATACTCGGTCTTATTGCAGCTCACAGAAAGCAGAAGGCATCTCCGTAGAAACTCATGTGGAGAACACACTATGAATCATAGGAAAGAAGCTAAGGAGAATACTCTCGAATTACACAGAGTGTTCCAACAGCTTCTTGATGATGAGAAAGAACAGGGAGACCTTGGTGTAACTAGTTTCAAAGTTGTCTCTGATGAACTAATGGATGTACAGAAGGAGAAACTTCGTGAGATAACCGAAGAGCAATTTGATATCCTCTACGAATCTGGCTCAATCATTTGCATAGCTGTTGCATATCGAGACCCCATCATTGATCACATTGACAACAAGCAAACTGGTGAGATTGATTATCCTCTCTGGAATAAATACGCAAGAGAGTATGATAGAATCAATCAGATCCTGAATCGGATGGCTCCCGCGATATCAGCTCACTTTGGCGGCATTCCTCTGAAGGCAACCATTGGAGGTATGAAAGGAGAGGTAGAACATGTCTGGGAATACTGGCCGTTGGTCGTTTCTCACAGAGTTGTAGCTGAAAACTCAGGGATTGGTTGGCGAGGTAAGAATCAACTTATCATCCATGAGAAATTCAGTTGTGCAATCAGGTTTGCATCAATAATTACTACAATACCATTGCAGCACGGAGAAAGAATGGAGTCGAAGTGCGGAGATTGTACGGCTTGTGAAGATGCCTGCGGTTTCATCAAACATCGGGACATTCTGCCAGACTACAGAGAGAATTGTCATCGGTATATTCAGTTTCTGAAATCAAAGGGTATTGAGAAGGACATCTGTGGTAAATGCATCAAAGCCTGCTATCGGCAAAGTCAATTCCAGAACCAATTCTCACTCTAACGATTGAAGCTAGATTTTGAACTATTCCACCAAGTATCCCATTCATCCCGCATCCTTTTTCGAGATTTTGGATGAGACCCACCTACAAACGATGAACCAGGATTCCCAAGAGAACGCCGAATCAGAACAATCTGTCCAACATGACCTAGAAAGTGAAGAGAGATTCTTTTGATACTCCTCTCCAAGGTTTCCTCTATCTCGGGAAAAATCACTCTTTGGAAATCAGCATCTTCTAGATTATTGAGATAAGCGAAACTCATCGTGGATATCTTGAGATATTTGTCAACGAGTTCTTCAAAGGTCAACAAGGATTCTGTACTCGCTATCTCTTCTTTTGTTGTACCATATCTGTAGTAATGCGTAGCATCATCACTGAGAATCTGGATTTCTTGACAAGTCACAGAGAGAACCATATGTAAATGCGAGAAGCAATGCCCAACAATCCAACCGATAGTATTGGTACTAGGAATGGCTTGCTTGTTTACTTCTTCGGGTCTAATATCTTTGAAAGAATACAGAAGGTTACTTTCTGCGATTTGTAGTAGATCAATTGTTGACTCTTTCATCATTATCGTGCTCCAACCAAAATAGGATTGTAGTGCAAATAAGTGCAGCCGTTCCGTGAAAATATTTTGTAAAATGTTTATAACAACAAAACATGAAGAGTAAATGGAGATTGGTTAGGTGTCAGGTAGTATCGATATACAGACCGTAGGTTTGTCAAAGAATTTTGGTAGTGTTGTTGCGTTAAGCAATCTAGACCTTGAGGTACAAAGAGGTAGTGTATTTGGACTCTTAGGACCTAATGGAGCTGGGAAGACAACGGCAGTGCGGATATTGTCAGGACTATTAAAACAAACCAGCGGAAATGCCAAGGTTTGTGGTTTTGATATTGATTCTCAGAGAAGAGAAATCAAGTCAGCTACAGGTCTCTTACCTGAAACTCCTGGGCTCTATTCAAAATTGTCTGCGGTTGAATTTCTTGAATTCATTGGAGCCCTAAATGACATGAGCGGTGAGCTCTTGAACAGGCGAATTGATAGTCTCATGGAATTGATGGGTCTAGATGAGAGACAAAATGATCTGCTCGAGAGCTATAGCAGTGGAATGAAGCAGAAGGTCCTAGTAGCATCAACCGTGTTACATGAACCTCAGCTTGTCTTCCTTGATGAACCTACGTCAAGACTAGATCCTGCGGCAAGCGCTCTTGTCAAGGAAATCATTGAAGCTATGGCCAAGGAAATGGATACAACATTTTTCATTTGCACCCACATGACCGATTTCGCAGAGGATGTCTGTGAAACAATTGGGATTTTGAATGAGGGTATACTGAATACATTAGGTTCACCTCGTGATATCATAGATCAAGTTGGAGCAAAGGACTTGGAAGAGGCATACCTTAAGATTGTTGGAGGTCAGGTAGATAGATCCAAACTTCTCAGCTGGAGGGACTGAATCTGACCAGAAAATGGTTAGCCATTGCCAAAACGGAGTTCTTCGTACAGACATCAAAATTGCGTCGAGTGCGTAAAGTTGCTTCTATCTCAATCGTGGGTTTTGGAATTATTTGGGCATTGTTCATTGTTCCGAATATTATGGAATTGGTTCTCGCGGGTTTCGAAGGCACAGGAATCTACGTTCTATTGATGCTAAGCTTTCCGAGTCTAATGCGTTCAGTTATGCTTTTTCTGTGGATTATGTTGCTCATCTACCCAATCTCATATGCATTGCAGGAGATACGTATTGGACAATGGGAAATCATGTTGAGTAATAATGTGAGTACGTGGGACATGATGTTTGGAATGTTCATGGGCAAGGTTCCGATTTATGGATTGTTTATTCTATTTGCTACACCAGTTATTCTCACCCCGTTTACAATCTTCTTCCAAGTTAGCATACTCGGTCAAATCATAATGTACCTCACTGTATTCTTTGTTGCTCTCAGCACCTTATTTCTATCCAATCTCATCACAACAGCCATTCAAGCAAAACTTGGTGAATCATCCCGTGGTAACGATATTGCAAAAGCGTTGTCTATGGTAGTGGCTTTAGCTCTTCTACTCCCAATGTATGGACTCATGTTCTTTTCTGACTCTATGTCTGCAATCCTTGGAATTGATATCTTTCTCATATTTCCATTTACATGGGCAGCTGATATCATCTCGTGGAGTATTATTATTTTCAATGGGATAGGTCTTTCGGCTGCATTGTTCCTTGATATTCTGAAACTTACAGCTTTAGGGGATCTTGTCCTTCTGCTTACCTTCACATTGCTTGTCGTCTTCCTAGCATACGTATCGGCAGATAGAATCTTTTCATTTGGTGCGGGACCACGTACAGAGAAGATTACAACAATTGGTGAAGAAAATCGATTCTTGAAAGGAATAAAACAAGTATATTCAGGACCACCCGGTGTTCTAATGGTTAACTCGATAAAAGAGTTCACACGTAAGATGCAAAATGTTTCAAGACTCATTTATGGAGTCATTATTGCCATTATAATACCCGTCATTCTGAATTATGCTATGGGGTCAATAGCAGAAGGAGCTCCACCAGAAGTACAATCACTTCTCGTGATGCTTGTAATAATTATGTTAGGAATGATGCTTGCAATGATCAGTGGAATTACGTTTGGAGGAGTTGGATTTCTTGAATCAAAGGATCAACTTTGGATAATCAAATCATCTCCGAACGGAGTTAGGAAATTTGCAAAAGCTCGAATCTTTGGATCATTCATTCTAATCATCCCAATGGCAATAATCCCGTCTATTGTTGCAGCTATAGTTTTTGGATTCACCATCCTTGAAACACTAATGGTTATTGTATATGCATACTGGTCCACATGTGGAGCAGTCCTATTATGCGCAGGAATTACTGCAAACAATCCCGCTTATGAAGATCAGAAAAGTAGCGCGTTCATTGTGAATACTATGGTTTCCTTGTTCGCTCTTATGGGAATCTCACTCATATCACTAATGGCCGGTATTCTGATAATGATGGCAAGTACGGATCTTGTACTCTTCATGCTGGTACTAAGCACACCTATGATAGTCATTGGAGCGATTGTGTATGTGATCGGTGTTGCGAGAATGTCAAGACCCGATAGTAAATAGATTCGAATAGTATTCGCTGAGATAGTAATCTTATTTACTTCAATAGAGAAGGTATATCGTTTCTAGATAGTCCAACGGAACAAGGAGCGGATACTACTGAAGCGAAGTGAAATGGATGTAATCAAGGAGCTTGAGGAACTCATTGGGGAGAAGATACCAAAGATTCGTAGTATTAAGAGTGGTACCACAGGACTATACAGTTACGGATACGTTGAAGATGACGGCCATATCACTGCGATGAGTCTCAGAAGCAAAGGACTCTCAACATTACCTCAATCAATTGAGAATTTAGATCATATCCAGAGATTATATCTCAGAGATAATGAGCTGAGTACAATCCCTGAGTGTGTTTGCCATCTAGAGAACCTTAGAGACCTCGATGTATTCAACAACAAGATAGAATCGATTCCTGAATCAATTGGAGAAATAGCAACCTTAGAGAGAGCGGACCTATCACGTAACTTCATCAAGACACTTCCAGACAGCATCGGCAATCTGGGAAATTTAAAACGGTTGGGTTTAATGGATGTTCAGTTGGAAAATCTTCCAGCTTCGATTGGCAATCTGAAGAATCTCTGGGACCTAGCTATTTTCATCAACCATCTCACAGAGCTCCCCGAATCAATTGGGCGAATGAAGGGATTGACTCGCTTGGCGGCACATAAGAATAAGATTTCAGAGATTCCTGATTCAATCGGGATGCTATCTTCATTGAAACAGCTTTCTCTCAATGAAAATGAATTAACAACATTGCCAGAAAGTATAGGAGAACTTACACAACTTGAGAGTCTCAGATTGGAAGGCAATTTGCTTGTGACACTACCTGATTCAATAACTCGATTAGTATCACTTCAAGGACTTGACATATCTAAGAACAAATTCACTGCTTTTCCTAATGGAACAAAAAGTTGGCTGGAAGAATTGGAAAGAAAAGATTGCAGAATCAGGATGGCAAAACGTCATAGAAGTATGATAGACCATTGAGTGTAAGAAAAAGGGTGGGCCACAAAATGTGGCCCTGTAGGTATCACACTACTTTTCTCGTGTTTTTGTGGGAGACGCGGTGAGGGCAACGATAACGTTGTCCCATTCGATTACGAAACTCTCCGTCCAACTAGGTAGTGGTGGCTCAGTTCCAAGTTCAAGCATTTCTTGCCAGGATTCATCGGTCAGACGATTTTCCATTGGCCAAGTGAATTCATAGTAAGACATCACACCACCTTGTGCGAGAATTACTTCACCGTTAACCAGTACCGCAACGAGGATAACTGCAGGTCTACCAACACCAACCTCCAGCACTTCACCATCGTTCGGATCAGTATGAACATCAGCAATGACTGCCATGTCATCATCTGCATCCGACGTGAGGTGGTCATCTGTAGGCATTGCGACTATGGTATCCAATAGTGCTCCACTGGTCTCAATTAACCGATACTCTTCGTAAGTCAGAGCAACTCCTTCAAGTTCCTTTATTGAGATTGTTTGAAGATCTAACAGGAATGACTGAAGACGGTCAAGTTTGGTTTCTATCAAGGTTGGTAGAAGCTTCCTAGATTCTAAACCGGTAAGCATCATGTTGCATAGAGATGCAAGTCGAGCATAGAGCGTAGGAACAGGCTCTACATACCCTCTAACCAATTCAGAGCCTGACAGCCATGTTGTGTAGGACTGTTTTGCGTAAAGGATGGTGTCATGTCTCAATTCAGCCCATGATGCAAGCGCTGTTGACAATTGTTTGTCAACCCATGCTTCGCTCTGCATGAAATACGGGTAACCATCACCAGGATCTGTGAGGAGAGGTAAGAGTGAATATATCCAAACGTAGTAGAGATTGTTAGTCCATTCGTCAACAGTCATATTTCCAATTTTATTCCAGAGCATTTCCATCTGTGACACATAGTAAGCGTATTCCTTCTGATCATCAAGTAATTCCCAAGCGCGCTCAGAACCAAAGGCGGCCATGACATCCAAACCCTTAGGCATCAGACGTGGATTGCCTGGGGTACCAACATTTTCGTACACAAGCTGTCCAAGGATGTAACTATCTGGAACATACCTCTGCCCCATGAATCGAAGACCCATTGTCTGTGTTAGGTTCTTTGTATCAGGAATTAGATGACCGAGAATCAGTGGCTCTCGAAGATCAAGAGCTTCATCAATGAACTGCTCTAACAGAATATCATCATTGAGATCAGTAATATCAACTTCACTTCCATAAATACTCTCAATCAATCCAAGGTATTCTGCTGGTACTAAATCATCTGCGGAACCTACAAAGAATGCAGTAGGTTCGTAGAGAGCATCCCACACAGCTAGTCCAGTAGGTGAACCAGAAAGACCAGCAACACCTTCGGTCAATGCTAGCGATATCAGGATTGCTTGAGCTGTGTTGTTCATACCTTTCTCATTGGGCTCAGGAGGAACTTCTGGTTGAAGCCTGAAAGATACTCGACCATACCACATCATTGCTTGGAAGTAATGACCAAGTCGATCGCTTCTTGTGTAGTGTCCACGGGGAACAAATTGCGTGAAATCTTCTATGTATCCCATGAACCATTCATCAGTCATCACGTCATGTGCATCAATGAGATTCAACACTTCTGTTACTGCGGGTTCAACCTCAGCAGGAAATGTTGGTGGGATTACTGTTTCATTGTCTATCAATGATAGAGCTACTGTGAAGAACATCAAGTTAAGAAGAGCAGCATCCTTCCACCTACCTTCAGGTGCGGCTGCGTATTGAGTTAAGGTATCATTCAACAGCGATTCAGTAAGATTTCCAAGAAGATCCCAAAATGAATAGACCTCTACTTCTCGAAGTGCTAAGTCATAGAGAACGTGGTATGCGTGAAGTACAGCATCTGACGTAACGAAGCTCGGAATATGATTGTCATCGTTATGGATCAGAATTTCATGAATCTGTTTGAATTCATTCTGTGGAATCACTGCAAATCCATTTGTTGCGATTTGGGCTTTGACATCAGCAGGGATTGTTGCATAATCAGCCAAGTTGGCGATATTAGATAATTCTGAAAATACGGAATACTCAGGTGCATTTGGAGTGAATGGATCTTCATATGGTACAAAGTCTGCAAAGTCACCTGCTACTGTACTATTGATTGTGTACACTGGGATGTTGACTCCTCCAGATGGATCTACTGGATCCCAAAAAGCTCCACCAAGAAAGCCAAGAGTCGTTACGAGACTCACAGCCAAAAAGACAGATACAACACCGCCAGCCATCATTTTTCGTTTTGTAGTGCTATCAATAGCCCTAACAATTACTAGAATCATAGTTTTCTATGCACATCAATTATACTTAGTACCATGGAATAGAACACACCGTCCAGAGATTAGAACAGGAAAAATCTAGAATTCATGTCTAACGAAATGCTTAGGTAGTAAGAGATTAAATGGTTCTTTGCACCGTTTGCATGGATGGAGTCGAGAATGGGAGAAAGCTCACCAGAAACTTCAGTCGAACCAGAGTTGAGGGGGAATACTCTTCGCGTTTATTGGCACATGCTAACTCAATCGGAATCGGTTGGAGTAAGGGAAGTTCAACGAGCTCTAAGTATGTCGAGTCCATCTGTGGCAAGTCATCATTTGACAAAATTAGTTACGCTGGATTTAGTTGAACAACTCTCAGACAATTCCTACACAGTGAAGCAGGTTGTGAAAGTTGGAGTTCTTCAAAACTTCATTGGTTTCCGTGGTAGGTTTCTTCCACGATACGCTTTCGTTGCGATGTTTTTCACATCGTACACGTTGGCATATTTAGTACTAACCATGATTGCACCACCAAATATCTATGACCGATACATCGCACTTGCTATTGGAGTGATTGGAGCTATCTTTGCATGGTGGGAAAGTATTCGTCTATGGAAAGTGAAACTCTCCTGAGTATGACAATTGAGGGATGATAGGAAATCAGATTCCTATTCATTTATTCCTCAGATTCATTTTCATCTTCTGGAGTATCATCAGATTCAGCTTCGTATTCAAGATCGAGCACTGCTAAGAGGTCATTATTGGATTCGTTTTCGGGTGCATCCTTAGATTCAACTTCAGATTCTGGGATGCCCTCAACTTCAGCAGCTTCTTCGGAAACTTCATCCTCAGTGATTTCTTCTTCTAATGCTTGCTTGAGACCCTTTGTGGTTTTCAAGTCCATCTTCTTAATCTGTTCCTCTGGGATACCTTCCAACATAGATTCAGGAATTGTGATCAGGATTTTGGCTTTCCTTTTTCCGTATTTTTCAACAAATTCAGTCATTCTTGGATCGTCATATTCGATGACTGATTCAGCTGATTCAACTTCTGTTTCAGCCTCGGGTTCAATCTTGAGTTCACCCTTCAATTCAGCAAGTAGATCTGCTTTGAGATCGTCTTGATCAGCAATCTTAGGCTTAGTTTCATCTTCTACCTCTGGCTCAACTACTAGTTCGAGCTCTGGTTCAGCTTCAATTACAACCTCTGGGTCAGACTCAGGAGTTGCTTCATCTGCTACCTCAGCTTCAATCTCTAATTCAATCTCAATTTCTGATTTGGTATCTCGAGAGTCTGCAAGGTGTTCAATCACTATCCTCAATTCTGATTCTGGGATTGTCAACAATTCCTCAATTTCTGCACTAGATAATTTTTCAAGCCAAGTAGTTGAAAAGTATTCTTTCACAAAAGTAGGAAGGAGCTCGAAGAGCCTCTCTTTCTTTTGTGCTTCATCTAATTCAATCTTGGGTTGAGAATCCATTCTATCACTGATAGCTGACGATATTGCAGCTGCCGATGCCTCAGGCTCAAGAGATGCGTACATATCTTCTGTTTGTGAAATGGAACCCATGATTTCTTCTACTTCTGAAGGAGTGAGCTGAGTTAAGTGCTCTAATTCAGCGACATCCAGTTCCCTTAGCTCTTCTTCAAAGAAGATGCTTTTAATCTCAGTCGGAATTCTCTCAATCCAATCGTCCTTACTAAGAGGTACTTTCCGTCCGTCTTCTGTTTCGATTCTTCGAACTTCTTTGAGCATAGTAGACCATGCTTCTTCAGATTCACTCTCAGAGAGAATAGAAATATCTAATTCGCCCTCATCAATTTCTTGTTTGTATTCTGGAATCTTGAATTCATCCATTATGTCCAGAAGCTCTGCATCTGCATCAGGAGTCCAAGAATCTGTTACCTCATCTGGTTCAACATCACCAATGATTTCTTGTAGAGTTAATCCTAATTCAAACAAACCAGGTTCAAGTTCAGCAAACAGAATTTCTTCAAGACCACGAACATCTAGAGAATCAACGGGTTCACCCTTTTCCATAGATTTCAATGCTGCATTAATTTGTTTGATTTCATATGGAACTTTGATGAGATACTTCTTACGTATTATGACTGCACTAACCAACAGAATAAGGCCAAATCCTGATGAGATTGTGGCAATCATCATTGGTGTAAGTCTCGGCAGAATGGCGGGAATGTATTCGACAGTAAGCGTGATATCATCTAATTCTACAACCGTGATACCAAATTCATTTCCGGAAACTGCACTAACGTAGAATGTGTAATTGCCGACATCAACTTTTGTAACGTTTGCATACCAAAATCCTCCAGTAACATTGTATGTCATAGAGATTTGACCATCTTGGTCCCATAGAGATACAACACCATCGATAACTGGAGAATTGTCATATTCATAAACAAGTGAAACTTGAATATAGATGAACTGCTCAATCTGTGGATTGGTTGAGGTTGCAGAGGTGGTCACTACACGGATTCTATCCCAGACGATTGTAACATCACTTGAGCTTCTCGTGAAGAAATCAATTCCTTCAAGAGATGCAGAAACGATAGTAAATGTGATGTCTTCTACGTTGTCACTTGAATGAGCTGAACGCCATACACCATCTACAAATGTAAGAATTGAACCATCGGATACTTCAGCTGTAATGCCTGAGGTGATATTTATCCCAGCATTCTGCAATTTTATTGACCAGATTATGAATCCAGTTGAACCTACATCAATTCGAGAATCTGATGTATATGAACCAAAGAATTCAAGGCGATCCCAATAAACGGTTACCTCGTTTCCGTACATGTTAAAGCTAGTAATTCCAAAAATACTCGCATTACAAATTGTTAGCGTGTCGAAGTCAACGGTCTGATAAGTTGGGCGAGTAACGTTAACTTCCCAAATACCATCAGCAAGATACTCAAGTTTTACAAACTTCAAACTGAAATTACCATTTTCTACTGGAGCATCATCAAAATCATAGCGAAGATACACTTGCACTCTAGCATATTCTGAAGGATCTAGGTATGTGATGTTAGTATTGATAGAAACTACCTCTATCTGGTCCCATATACACCAAGTCATATCATTTGCAGCAAAGACAGTGATTCCAAAGGAATCTCCAGAAGCTGAAGAAGCAGTATAGTACTGTCTTTGTACAGTGGAGTATTGGAATACAGTATTATTCAGCAGAATGATTCCATTGAATGGTGATGAGTCAAAACTGTATACTGCAGTTACTCTAATACCGGTTGCATTTTCGTTAATGTTGATCCGTCGGTCTATTGGATTTGTTATCGAAATTATTAGTGAATCCCAAATAATAGACTGACTACCTGTGTTCAGTATCCAAGTTGTTATTCCAAAATCAGAATCAGTTGCACCACTAATGGTGTATACAATTTCGGTAGCTGAAGAGCGTGATTCTTGATAGTGCCAACGACTATTTCCGGAATCCCATGATAGAAGATTGATTCCATTGAGGTAAGCGACTAATCCACTTTGAATGTCTGAACTATCATATTGGATTAGTCGCTTACCTCAATGGAATCAATCTAACGTGCCAGAAGCA
>JAEOSL010000076.1 GCA_016840385.1 Candidatus Thorarchaeota archaeon
GCGCAATAGATTACAGCGCTACAGTGGGCATGGCATTCAACATGGCTCCAATTGGGAATGTGGATGTCGGAGCTGGCGAAGACATCATCGCGTTTCCGATTTTCAAATCCCAAGATACTTTGGCCATAATCCGAAACATTGATCTTCTATACGTACTCGATGTCACTTTTGACCTTGAAACAAGCTTAACGCTTCAGGGTAATAGCTTGTGGGCAAATACTACAGTCCTGAATGCATATAGTGAGCCAGTAAGTGATGCCTCTGTATCTCTTGTAGCTTCATATCGATTCGGTGTGGGGATTTCGGAACAGACAATGGGTATGGTTTACGATGATAGTACTCAATTGTATACAACAACTGTCGCACCCAACTGGCCAATGGGATTGGCAAACTTGTCACTTTCTGTTGATCACTCATATTATAATTCAGTTAGCTTTGAGTTTGAAAATGCTTTGAGAGTTGAGTCCCCCCTCAGTATAACCCTCTTCACAGACTCAGAGGTGCTGCAGGGGAGCGACCTTGACATCAACATAACAATAACCGACAGCTTAGGTGCGAAAGTCACAGACGCGGATGTCAACGTAACGCTTGATGGTGTGAACTACCCAGTCGCGTATATCGGAGGATCTTACTATACCTCAGTTACTGGAATCGATCTTACACCAGGAAGCTATACAGTTCTTGCCTCAGCAGACCATCAGTATGCAACAACCGGAACAAGTCATTCAAAATTGGTTTCAATTGTGACTGACAGTCTGATAGTCTTGCGAGGCTCTCCAGTACAAACACAGCAAGATTTGAGCTTCACAACGTGGCTCAATATCACTGATCCGTATGGAAATCCAATTGATAGTGCAACTGTATCGGTGGACTTTGGGTATATTGAATTCACGCTAGTGGAAGTCGAGCCAGGGAGATATTTGCTAGATGATATTGCTTCTATGCCACTCGGAAATTACACAGGGGATATCATCATCCAACACCCCTACATAGAAGGTACAGAGTTTGGCCAATATTATATGGCAGTCACTGGTACTCTCGCACCTGCAGTTGGTTACGAGTCTTCGGTAGGTGGCGGGGAGAACTTTACAGTTTCTGTCTTTGTATACGATTCCTATGGTGTCACACCTGTGGGAGCGTGGGCGGAAGTAGAGATTGGCGGGGTCAACTACACTGCGACACACTTTGAAGGAGCAGAATTCAGAGTCGAATTGAATGCTTCATTGAGTATTGGTCAACACAGCATCATCGTGTATGTTGGAGCAAACTTTGGCGAACCTAGAGCTGACGCTCATAACTTATACGTATATTCTCTACCAGTAACAAATGTTGAATCATCTTTAGGATGGACATTTGACCAAGGTGACTTGACAACACTGACAGTTACCGTAAGGGATTGGCAGGGAACATTGGTTATCGATGCAACAGTTTCTATGCTAAGTCCAAGCAGTGCTTTATTCACACCAATTGGTGATGGTACTTACTGGGTAGACCTGGATACTATTGGTTATGCACCAGCGAACTACTCATTACTAATCTTAGTGGAACACACCTATCTGTTTCAAGATGACTCTTACCATAATCTGACTGTTAATGGACAGGCAGTAGTAGATGTTACCATACCTGAAGTAGTATTCAATCACCAGATGGCGAGATTTGATTTCGTTGTGGTAGATATATACGGAAACCCGCTAGATGAATTTGATTATAGCTTCACCTTTGCTGGAGTTTTCACTCACACAGGAACTTCATTCTCATATGAAACGTCGTGGGAGTTTCTACCGGATTTACATCCGGGTGAATATCAGCTCAATATGACTATAGACGGACCATTCCTGTCACAGAGCGAATTTACAATCTGGGTAGATGTCATTGGAATCCCATCAACGTTTGTACCCTCGCCTTTAGATCAATCAACATACCTTCAGGGTAGTGAAATTAACTTCACAGTCGTTCTCGGTGATTTAGCAGGGTATTCAATCTCAAGTGCTGAAGTAACTGTAACAATCCGTGGGAGCACATACACACTGACGGAAGGAGCTGTGGGTGTCTATTCCAGACAGGTCTCAACAGCAGGACTTCCATTGGGACAGTACAATGTTACATTTGGAATTGTTCATGTATATTTATCATCTCAGTTAATTTATCGAGATCTATTTGTTAAGGGATATGCCAGTGTTGATCTTTCTGTTACGCCAAGTCCAGTTCTGAATCAATACGATGTGACATTCAATTTCACGGTTACCGACGCTTATGGTAATCCATTGACTGGTTTCAACTACACCCTTGACTTCGCGGGGATCTATAATATATCAGGAACCTCGGCGTCCCACAAGATCTCTTGGACTGTTGATCCAAGCTTCATTCCTGGAAGCTACTGGCTAAACATGACTGTTGAAAGTGTTCTCATTCTAAGATCAAGTCACAATGTGAGTATAAGCGTGCAAGGAATTGTCGCCGCACAAATCCTTCAACCTTCTCCTAGCACCATTTTCGCACAAGGAGACACCATTAAATTCGTTGTACAAGTGAGAGACAATGAAACATCATTCATCACGGGGGCGACAGTGACATTGTATCTCCATGGTACTACCTACCCACTCATCGAAACAAGTGCAGGATTATATGGAATCAACATCACAACTACTACACTCCCACTAGGAGAATACAGCACACAGATAACGGTTTCAGGTGCATTCATGGAAACACAGCAGCTAACAGTTGGTTTCGATCTAATAGGAGATGCTATTGCTAGAGTAGAAACAGATCCCTTGATTCTACTTAATTATGAGAATGCCACATTTTCAATTGCTGTAGAAGACCAGTATGGTAACCCAATTAGCGAGTACAACTACATACTCGACTTTGGTGGGCAATACAATCTCTCAGGTAGCTCCGATTACTTCAAGATCCTTTGGACATTTATCCCAGAATTGATTCCCGGTTCATATGTTCTCAATGTGACGATTTCGGGTCCTCACACAGGTCCCATAAGCTCTATGACCACCATGTTTGAGGTAATGAGCCAACTAAATACCACAGTGCTATCACCGATAGAGAACACAACATTTGTGCAAGGAACAGATGACGTATTCTTCAAGGTAGATTTACGGGACATGCTTGACAACGTAATGGACGGTGGTTCAGTTTCTGTCCTTATTCATGATTCGTTCTTCACCTTGAACGATCTTGGTAACGGAACATATTCAAGAGTAATTCCGACTGCAGGATGGGCCGCAGGTGATTACAATTACACTTTGATGTTAAATCACCCATACTTAGCTCAAGATTCCATAGTAAGAGGGAACGTGGAAGTACTTGCTGAGCTTGTGTTCCACGTAGAATTCTTGCCAGATATACCTCAACAAGGAGAACTACTAAATATCACGATTGAGGTGACAGACAAATACGGTAATCCAGCATCAAATCTGAACATTACGGTAACGTTCCAGAACCAAACTAAGCAGGCTTTGGAAACATCTCAAATCGGAAAATACAGTGTGATCTATTTTGTAGCAATTCAAGGATACGGTGACGAAGCGATTGACGTATCAGCGGAAGGTGCGTTATGTGTTTCATTTGTCACACAGACGCTTTCAGATGTGCCAGTTGTCGTAGCAGTTCCTCAGATAGCATTATCAGTTGAAACGTTCACTCCCATTTTCATTATCGTATTTTTAGTTAGCTTCGTAGGTCTGCTTATCTATTTCAGAATCTCATCTGGTATGTCGTTCACTCGGGGTTCTGAAGAAGAACTCCATCGAGGAATAAGAAAACTAGACTACTTGTATGGCGGTATAGTGAGCCTCGCAGGTTTGACCATCCTCCATTCATATGTTTCAGCTGGTTCCGGTGAGTATGGTCTTGCAGTAGCAGAAAGCGTGCTAGTTCTTGGCATCTCACTAATACTGTATGGAATTTGGTTGTACAGAGATGCAGCCTCTTCTATACTTTCCACTCAGAGGATAAACAGAAGAAGGATGTTTCTTGGTCTATGGCATTTGATTTTCCTGCCAATTACCATTCTTCAGATATTTGGTTGGGGTCAAAATATCGAATGGCTAAAGTTCTATGTATTAGATAATGTCTTTCACCTAGGGGAACTTGCAATTCCTTCAATAATGATGACAATCTTTGGAGCGTACCTCTCCTCCATCGTGATAGTCGTTCTGAATCTCTATAAAGAGATTAGAAAAGGAACTGCACGACTTGGCGAGATGGCTGTTCTAGGTACACCATCCATTGTTATCGAACATGAGTGTGCAGATCTTGTCGAGAGATTAGGTTCATCAATCAGGATGAAGTTCTTCATGTTCCTTGTTGTTCTGGCGGGAACTACTGTTCTCACGATGGATTTCCTTAGGAGCTATTCCTTAGGCGTCATTATCCTATTGCCGGTGGTATTTCTGGTGGTGATTCCCTTTGGATCTTCAAAGATGGCAAAGATACTTTCAAGAGCTTCAGTTGCTACGCAGAGCGATGGAGATGATGAGAAACATCTCTCCGAGATTGCTGACGAAAGTATCGAAACCACACCTCCACCCAAGGATGAAGAGATTGAAATCACCGAAAAAGACACAGACGAGGACATCACTCCTGAGGATGCTGATGAGAAGGAAACACCAGTAGTCAAGCCAGAGGCTCGTTTGACAAAAGCTGAGATTATTGAACAACTACCTGACGAGCTTAAGGAACTGATGGGAATGGAAGAGCTCGAGAAACTCACCAAGGCGCAACTTAAGGAACTCCTACTCTCGGATGACTAGGACACTTAATCTACTGTGTCAGGTGATGCCTATTCATTCGGGGGACCTCCAGTAAAGTACAGATATCTACAAACTTCAATTCTGTATCAGACATGTTAATGACTAAAGTTATTCTGGTTGATTTAAACAACTAAAATCCACAAATGAGTATTTACTCAAAATTAATTATTCTTAATGCACATATAATAATCCTTAATATAGCTTGGAAAGGAATTATCCATAGGGTCTGGTGACGAGATATTCAAACTCCCCTCCTAACCACGCGAATAATGTCCTACTTCGGTAGGAACTACTTTCCCTAATTTTCTCGGATCTGGGCCCATCTTCTCCTTCTTACTATTTTACTTTTGAAAGACAATTCTCATTACTTTGAAAATGTAGAAACATTGAAACCTGTCGTAGGAGTAAATGTAACTGCAATGAGAGAATCTGGAAGAAGGTCCACAAGAGGCCAACGAAAGAAGAAACCTCGAATGGTTAAGGGATTGCTACGAATTGGTGCAGGTCCAGCAATGCTGTATCTGACTGCAGGTACTAATAGACCAGTAAAGTTGGTAAGAGAGGATATGGCAACTCTAGAAACTGACACTCGTAAGCATATCGAGGAGATGACAGAGGAAGAATTAGAACAGGCGATGGATCGTCTTGGAATAAAATCAATCGCTCTGACTGATGATGAGAAACTGATAGTGATGCTAGCATCCAAGTATGTTTTAGCGGGTTACTTCTTGCTTACCGATGAAGAATCTACTTCTTGATGACAAGAAGAGGACCATCTATTTTTACTGGCATATCTGTTGGTAGATCTAGGAGCCAATCTTCAAGTTCTTCAAGACTCTCGAAGCGTAATAGTGTTGCAAGCCTTAACAATGGAAGTGTTTCGTACCGAGTCATCACTTTTTTCAGCTGAACCATTCTAAATGCGTCAAGCTCGGCCTTTGCTTCTTCTGCTAGTTCTTTAGAAGTGTCAATCCAAGGACTAGCGACATCAAAATCCCAGACTTCTACGAGTCCATCGATTGAACCGGTAATCACATGTCTACAATCCGGTGATACGACAAGTGAGTGAATATTCTCCGTGTGGGTAAGATTAGCTAGAAGAACTCCACCACGTAATACCCAAACGCGCACTGACCCATCTGGAGAACCAGTGATAACATGCTGTCCATCATGGGACACATGAATAGTCAGAATGGGTGCAGTGTGACCTGCCATTGTTTTCAACAATGTTCCAGTTTCAAGGTCCCAGAGGTAGACGTTTCCATGCTGATCGCCAGAGAGAACGTACTTGGAATCTGCAGTCATGGTGATTGCAGTCACATGACCCTTGTGTCCACTAAGAGTATTGAGTAATGTTCCTAGCTCGAAGTCGCGTATCCAGACCACACCAGGATATCGTTCTCCAGGAATTCGTCGACTACCACAGAGTAAGTGTCGGCCATCGGGACTAATTGCCATCGAATAGATTCCGTGCTCATGTTCAGAGGTTCTAAGCAAGATTCCACGGTCAACATCCCAAGACCTAGTGAGACCGTCTTCACCTCCAGTTACAATGAATCTCTGGTCAGGGCTAACGGCAACTGCAGTTACATGAGCAGAATTCGGAGCAAGTGAGCTAACTAGTTCACGTTTATGGATATCCCAAATCTTCACTGCAAGATCCTTATCTGCTATAGAAACAAGGTGCCTTCCATCTTGCATCATCGCCATGTTATAGACTGGTCCCTCATGACCAACAAACTTGTGGATTTCTTTGCCAGTTGCAAAATCCCAAAGTCGAATCGTGGCATCCTGTCCACCAGAAATTATAATCTGACCATTTGGGGTGGTTTCCAAAGACCATACGGTGAACTCATGACCATCCATATGATTACTTGGCGTCATTTCACCGTCCAAATCCGTAAGCTCCCTCAAAGATTCTGTCGCGCTTTTCACATACAAATCAAATGAAGAAAAGGTTGTCGTTTGTCCGATTTGAATTAGAAAAAAAAGAGAAGAGGTGGGTGGTACTAAGTACCACCACCTTACACTAGTTTAGGTTACTCTATTGAACAGCTTCTGGAACGGGTACTTCACCCATGCCAAAGTCTGCACCTTTCATGCTCTTACGTAGTGCCCAGACGGTCATCACGAAGAGAACTAAGAGCGCAAGTAGTGCTGGAATCACAAGGGATCCATCAGTAGAGGTCTCAACCATGACCAAGAGTGGAGCCAGAATCAAAGCTAGTAGGTTAACTACCTTGATCATTGGGTTAAGTGCTGGTCCAGCAGTGTCCTTCAATGGGTCACCAACTGTATCACCAACAACTCCAGACTTGTGTCGCTCTGAGCCCTTACCTCTGTTGTTTGCGATGTCTACTTCTTCATCTTCGATGGCTTTCTTCGCGTTGTCATATGCACCACCAGTATTCGACATGAATACTGCTAGCAATTGACCAGATACGATGATTCCACCGAGGAATCCACCGAGAGCTGCAACTCCAAGGAGGAGTCCAACCATAAGTGGTATGGAAACAGTGAGAGCTGCAAGTGAAACGAGCTCTTTCTGAGCGGCTGTGGTTGAGATATCTACGGCACGATCATAATCAGGTTCCACAGTACCTTCGAGGATACCAGGAATCTTGAACTGCCGTCGAACTTCTTTCACCATTTCACCGGCTGCACGTGTAACTGCTTTGATATTCACAGCTGAGAACAACCAGGGTAATGCTGCACCCAAGAGTAATCCAGAGAATACTCGTGGATCATCCAGGAAAAGATGCTCCAAACCCAGAGGGCGTAATGCAACAATTATGAAGGCATCAAAGAGGCTAACTGCTGCAATTACTGCTGATGCAATAGCAACTCCCTTAGTGATAGCCTTGGTTGTGTTACCAACTGCATCAAGTTCAGCCATGGTCTTCATTGCTTCCTTATCGAAATCACCAGGTGAGAGTTCACCAATACCAGCTGCGTTGTCTGAGATTGGACCAAATGCATCCATTGCAACATTATTGCCAGTGTGGGATAGCATGCCTATACCAATCAATGCAATTCCGTAAAGGGTCCATAGAGTTCCATGGATACCTGGAACGAAGAATACTGCAATTGCTGGTGTGAATAACCACCATGCGATTGCAAAAGTTGTTACAATCGCAACAAGAGCTGCTACTGCGGACTCGTAACCAGCAACAAGACCTGAGAGGATCATAGTTGCGGTACCGGTTTCTGTAGCTTTCACAATCTCCTGTACTGGAGGTTTCTTCAGTGAAGTGAAGTAACTTGTGAGCGGATTGAATGATACGGCAAGCAATACACCAACAGCAATCAATATTCCGAAGCGGAGATCTCCAACATAGATCCATGACAACAGAAGTGACAGGATTATTGTGAAGACGCTTGAAACTTCATATGATAGGAACATTGCTTTCTCTGCATAGACGTTTCCCTTCTTGAAAATACGCGGCCAAACTGGAACCATGACGGTACCAATCATTGATGAGATTACACCAATGGCTCGAATAAAGAGTGGGAATACAACTACAGCAAGTGCTCCCCCAAGAAGCATGGGATAGTGTCCAGCAGCTGTTTCTAGGTAGAGAACAATTGCTAGAATCAGAGATGAAACAATTGTAACTTCATATGACTCGAAGATATCAGCAGCCATTCCGGCGCAATCTCCGACGTTATCACCTACAAGATCTGCAATTACTGCGGCGTTTCTTGGATCGTCTTCAGGAAGTCCCTGTTCGACTTTGCCGACGAGGTCTGCACCAACGTCTGCGGCCTTTGTGTAGATTCCTCCGCCCACACGCATAAACAGCGCTAGGAGAGTACCTCCAAGACCAAATCCAAGGAGTGCATCAGGTGCTGCTAGTCCGTAGATAATGAATATCATTGTACCACCAAGCAAACCAAGACCGTCAGTAAGCATTCCAGTGAATGTTCCACCACGGTATGAAATGGTTAGAGCTCGGTTGTATCTGTTTTCACCTTCACGTGTTGCCTGTGCCACTCGAATGTTGCTCTCAACTGCGATACGCATACCGAGCTGTCCAACAATGAGTGAGAAGCTTGCACCAAGAATGAATGCTATCGCACGACCAATTCCAACAATCATTCTTGCATTGTTGAGAGCGTCGGGAGTAGCATTAGGATCTAACGGATCAATACCAAATAGAATCAAGGTACCTGCTTCTGGTACGGTAATGTATACTGTGAAGAATAGAAGGAATGAAAGCACAACCAGAATTGGCACAATGGTCTTCAGCTGCCTGTCAAGATATGACAAAGAACCTTCACGAATACCATTCCAGACCTTCTGCATCTGCTCAGTACCCTTAGGCTGGGCAAGAACACCCTTCCTAAGCCACCAGGCATACACGAGACTTACGAATGCCGCCGCTACAACAATCCAAATCATGACTTGTTCTAGTAATGACATCTGAAATAGAAATGTCTCGAATAATTGCATAGTTTGTTTCACCATCCCGTCTATCTAAGCTCGAATTTTATTCCGGTAGCACAGAAGTGCAGGCCTAGATTCCGGTATGAATTGCCTCAGTGGCCCCAAATTCCGCCTCTTAAGGGTATCTTTGGGGCACTGATTGACATATTGATGGATAGTTATGGAAGAAGAGATAAGCATCGATTGTGATATCTGATTGGGACAATGCATTATATATCAACTTGATTGTTAATAGCGAGATGCATTGACCTGTTCATGTACGTGGGATGTCTATGGAAAAATGTGTGAGATGCAAAAAGAAGATTAGAGAAGAACCAACCTATGCAGGTTCGCCTCCTCGTCCGCATTGCAAAAAATGCGCTGCAAAAGTGACTGAATAATAATCATTCTAGGAAGAAGTGGTGGACCAGGCGAGATTTGAACACGTGGTTTTATAGATACAAACCATGTGCATTTAACATTCACCGATTAATGACGAAACACTGGTTAGTAGGTGATGTCTATGAGAATTACCTCTGTCAAAACAGAACTTATTGAAACGTATCTAGCTGATGAGGGTTTCACAACTACTTATGGTGAAGAGCCATCCATTAGACATCACGTGATAGTGAAGATAACATCTGATAGTGGAATCACAGGAATTGGTGAAGGGTGCCCATTACCTTTCACAGCAGATGATGATCCTGTGAAAATAAGAAATGAGATTGATGGTCAACTGACTCCGTTCCTAATTGGCAAAGATCCTTTCAATCAAGATGTCTTTCGTGGATTGAGTGATAAGTTTCCAGCTGTGGGAGGAACTGCGCGCACAGGTGTCGACCTTGCTCTTTACGATTTAGCGGGAAAGATTCGAAATATTCCAGTATACCAGCTTCTTGGGGGATTATACCGTGAACATGTTGAGATTGCCGCAGTGCTTGGAATAGGAACACCGCAGTCCATCGCATATGAAGCAGCGCATCAACTAAGTCTAGGGAAGAAATCAGTAAAAATCAAAGTCGGATTGGATGTTGAAAGAGATATTGAAACCTTGAAACTGGTTAGGGAAACAGTAGGTGAATCAGCTAAGATTCGAGCTGATGCCAATACTGGGTATTCTGTGAAACAAGCATTGAGAGTGCTCAAAGCTTCTGAAGAATTGAATCTTGAATACTTGGAACAACCTCTAGCTGTAAATGATTATGAAGGATTCAGCCAACTCAGAAAATCGAGTAGTGTCCAAATAATGGCAGATGAGTCCTTATACACGTTTAATGATGCACTGACTCTGATTGACAATGATGCTGTGGATTTCTTTGGACTGAAGTTGATCAAACACGGAGGAATTTACCAAACAAAGAGAATCGCAAAACTAGCTGAGGAGAATAATATCGAGTGTGTGATTATCAGTCCTTGGGAAACTCAAATCGGAGTTTCTGCAGCAGTTCATCTTGTCCTTTCAGGTTCAAATTTCAACCATCCTCATGAAATTGCACCAGGGTCTCTAAAGGGAGACCCCTATCATGGACTTGAAGATTCGAATGGGATTTACCTTCCTCCAAAAAATGTAGGACTTGGAGTTTCAAAATAGAATTAGTTTTTCACAATAAGTAGTGGTGGACCGAGCGAGATTTGAACTCGCGGCCTCATGGAGATTTGATCTCCTGGGAGACCCAGAAGGTTTGCAAACCATGCGATCTGCCGGGCTAATCTATCGGCCCACTGTTATTCAGGTGTCTGAAGGAGTGTGTTTTAATCTTTACTCTTGCGCTCTGAAATATCATCGCGTAAAGTGTCTACCCAGAAGGGGGCTCCCTTCAAAGTAGAGGCTTCTTCGATAGTCAATTCCTCATATTTTACAAGTGTCATATCATCAGGGAGAATTCCACTCACACCTGCAGGGTCTTCCATGACTAAGGTGAATGGATGCTCACCTCTAAGTGCTGCTTTCATTTCCTCAAGTATCTCAGCAGCTCTCTGTTTCTCCGAGTCCAAATCTGCAAAATTACCTGCAGTTTCTACAACTAGGCGCACTCGATAGAGAATACCCTCAATATTTGTAATGAAAGACTCAGCTGTTGGACCAGGTTCTACATCAATTCCCCACTCGGGAAATCTATACGTACACGAACCGGACCGGACAACACGTACATTCAGATGAGAAACATCATCAACATGCATTGTGAATCTGCTGGGTTTTCGCTGCTCAGCAGAAAAAACATCGCTGTGTCGGAATCCACATTCCGGACATTCCATACTGAACATCGCAAGTTCGTTGAAGAATGGAACGCTGTAAAGCATGGATTGGATTCTCAACTTACCCTTGCTACAAGAAGGACAGATTGATGCTACTTCTTCATCTGACGACATATTGACCAATTTTCTGTTTGTTGCTATTCCTATAAGGCTGGCCATTTAGCAAAACCACCTTTCAATAAGAAATAGTATACATCACTAAAACGCTCAAAAGGCTCTATGGAGTAGATAATATAGTACACGCCAGTACTACGTGACAGTCAGAGATGCTGCAGGACAAGAGGATACAAGGCGAGACGAGAGGAGTTCAATCCATGGACATCAATAGTATCTACATCATTAAGAGAGATACCGGGGTGTGTATGTATCATAAAGACTTCACAGGAACTGCCTTTGATCCTCAGCTTCTCTCGTCGTTTCTTGTGGCAATGACTTCTTTCTTTGATGAAGCGACCAAGTCTGTGAAATCACAAGCACGTGCATTCCAAGGTGCAGATTATACTATCTTGGTGGAATTCGGCGAGTGGACTTTAGGTGCTATCTCGACCAAAGGAGATAGTGCGAATATTCGAAAGAAGCTGAAGAAGACAATTGTGAAATTCGAAGAGCAGTTCAGTGTCCTCAAATGGGTAGATCTTGACCTTGCAGTACAAACTCGTTTTGAACAGAGAGTCATTGATGAGTTCATCCGTGATAAAATCTTTCCTGACACTCTGATGACAGTCAAATCAGAATGGGAGCATTACACAAATAGACCAGATGTGATATCATTCCTACGACTTATTCCGTCAATCTGCGCGGTCAAGGATGCTGCAGATTTTCTTGAGGTTCCTGTGGAAATCGCATTGAATCTTGCAGCAGAGGCTCTGTGGGAAGGCGCTATTCAAGTTGCTAATCCGGTCAAACCAGATGATATCTATCAAACAACATCATTGACGCATGAAGATTATGCACTTGATGGTCTCTCACCAGAGGCCGCAAAAGCTCTAACGGAATTGGATGGAGAAACTCCCCTGTCCATTGCAGCTGAGCGTCTTAAGACAGTAGACTTGAAACGATTTCTTGAAGAAGTTGCCTTTCTTGAAGAACGAAAAATGGTTGAGTTAGTTACACCATCCCAGGCAGTAGTAGTACGATACTCCTCTGCGCTTCAAACGTTACTTACGAAATTTGGCAACATAATAGGCTTCAATGTAACTCGGAATATCTTCTTTGATGCTAGAGAGGAGCTTGTATCTAATTATCCGTGGCTTGCTTTTGTCACGTTAGAAGAAGGAGTAGACATTGAGATGAGAAGTTCTCTCCTGTCAGCGACCCTGAAAGGTACGATTGCACCAGATATTTTGGATGATGGTCTTCGAGTCCTGATGCAATTCATCACGCGGAGGGTGAAGGATCTGATGGGTACAGGTCCTGTGAATCGCATTCTATCAAAAACTAAAGATGAAATTGAGCTTCGTTACCCCAGTACAGTCTATTACATTGAATGGGAATCATTCCAAGTGTGAATATCCAATGAATCTTGTTCTTACATCCGCTGAGAACATCAGCACAATATACAAAACAGAGAACTAATGCTCACTGATAGATATTTGTTAGGAGCAAGATATCTATGAGCAAGACGGACTGGAGAAACACTGTATTTGTTATCAGTGTGGGTATGCTGATTCTCTTAGCCAGTCTAATTTTGACAGTAACCGGAAATGACGACTTACTTTTCGGTGCAATGTCTATCGTAGCACCTTTAGTTGCACTGTTTCTAGGAGTAGTGGGTCTAAGATTCTATAGTAGAGATTCAGGTACCAAAGATGATAGGTTTAACACGCTCAACTATTGGTTTGCCATTGGCTTGATAATGCTAAGCTTTGCGGAGATTGCAGGAACCCTAGTTGGTTTATCGATAGGTCCTCAGCAGATGACTTTGATTATTGCTCTGGCTCAAATACCGGGTTTGCTTCTATGGGGCATCGGAATTTTTCAATATCTTAGTTCATTGAATGCGGCTCTAGGGTATGTTGAACCGCAAAAGTTGTGGATAGGTCTCTTCCTTGCAACTACACTCTCAACAATCAGTCTTGTCGTTATCGTGGTTACTCAACTACCTACTGTTGGTTTCATCGAGAGCATTGTCCTTTCACCAATGGTCATTGGACTTGCTATGTATGTTATCATCTCAACTGCACTGGTTGTAATATTCAGAAACGGTGCCCTAGCAAAACCACTATTCCTTATACTGGGAGCTCTTCTGCTCTATCTTGTACGATGTTCATTCTGGTTGCTTTCAGATGTAGGATTCGCCGCACCTACAGATGGAGTGATTGCAGCTGAATCTTTCATTCTATGTGGTGCAGCTCTCCTTATGGCGAGAAGACTGGGAAATATAGACACCTGATGGTGCCTATTTTCCAAGATTATTCAAGCTCTCTTTCACTCATTCTCTTGAAATGATCATGCATATGTGCTGGAACTGAGTCAGGGTCTTTCTTCCACTGCTCAAGCAACTTCTTCATCATTTCAGGAGATGGTCGTCCAGATCCAATCGGTCCACCGTGACCAACTGTTTCTTCGGAGCGAACTGTTTCGTCTTTACTGAGTTCACCATCTTTTTCTTCATTTTCTACCATTTTCTTAATCATCTCTCTCATTGGTTCAGGAATAGAGTCAGGGTCAGACTTGTATCTTTCCTTTATCTTTTCCATCATTTCTGGAGTGGGTTTCATTCCGCCCATTCCTCCGCCCATGCCACCACCCATTCCACCATGCATTCCACCACCCATTCCTCCCATTCCCATCATCATTCCAGATGGTTCGGGTTTCTCGCCACCATGTTTCTCAACCTGTGACTTGGCAACTTCAGCAACTTCCTCAGAGATTTCTTCGATTCCCTGATGTGAGTAGTAGGTTTCATAGAGTGACTTGAATTGACCACCTTGAGCGAGGAGCTCTTCATGAGTTCCTTCTTCAATCAATTCTCCATGATCAAACATCATAATCTTGGAGGCGTTTGCGATGGTTGTCAATCGATGTGCAATCACAATTGTAGTCCTGTCGGAGAACAAGCGTTCTTGTGCATCTTGAACAAGAGACTCGCTATACGCATCCAACCGGCTTGTTGCTTCATCCAAGATGAGTATCTTTGGATCAGCAAGCATGGTTCGTGCAATCGTAATCATCTGTCGTTGTCCAGCACTTAGATTCTTACCACCTTCGATAATACGGGTTTCATAACCATCAGCAAGGACTTCTATGAATTCGTTAGCACCAATAGTCTTACAGATCTCTCGGATTTCCTCATCGGTTGCAGTAGGTTGTCCATAACGAATGTTCTCAGTAATAGTGTCATCAAACAAGTAGGGCTCTTGTGGAATTAGACTCATTGAATTGTGTAAAGATTCCTGAGTTACTCCACGGAGATCTTGGTCACCAATTGAAACATTGCCGCCTGTTGGATCATAGAATCGATTCACTAAGGAGGCAATAGTAGTTTTTCCAGCTCCAGTGTGACCAACGATAGCTACCATTTGACCGGGTTCAATTGAGAAATCCACGTTCTTGAGAACTTGTGTGTCCTTGACGTACTCAAAGGAAACATCTCTGAAGTAGATTCCATCACTTTCTTCAGCTAGAGCCACAGATTCTGGAACATCTGCAATTGCAGGTTTTGATTCTAACACATCAGATACCCTATCCATTGCTGCAAGGGAAGACTGCACTGATGTGAACATCATAGTCAACATTAACAACGGCCAGAGGAATTGATTAATCAATGAAATTCCAAGGAAGACCTCACCAATATTCATTGAAGGAAGTGTTCCAACCGCTAGAGAGCCTGCTACAAATAACATAGCAGCAACAGAAAACTGTCCTATTGATCTCACCAAAGGCTGCATGGCACTCATAAGTATCATGAATCTGAATCCATGATGGTATGATTTCTGATTGAGGTCCATCATTCTCTTGGCTAATTCTTCTTCACGGTTGAATGCTTTCGCAACATGAACTCCGCTCAAATTCTCTGCAATTTGACCTGAAACTTCTCCACTTGCTCTTCTCGAAGCTAACATAATTCGTTGACCCACAGTTCCAAAGAGCACCGCAATAAATGCAACACCAGGAATGACAATCAATGAAGTTAGAGCAATATAGGGACTGATGATGAACAAGAGGATGAATGAAGACACAAGCATCAATACTTGGCTTGAAAAATCAATCAACACTTGTACTCCAGTTCCAAGCTCAACAGTATCAGATGTTACTCTGGACGTGACATTGCCACTCTGTTGCCCCTTGTGATAGGACAAATCCGCCCGTAATAACTTGGAATAGATATCTTCCTGAATATTCTGTATGAAACCAGCCTGAGCACCTGATAGTATCCAAACGTTAGCACTGTACATAAGCCAACTAGTTACTTTCAGAATTAAGTAGAGCAAAGTGAGAGTAATGATTATTTCTAGAACAGGATTTTCATCCAGTACAGAATTGATACCTATTGATAGAATAATTGGATTAAATATCGAAACGATGGTTGCAAGCAGGGATAATGCTGCACCAATTGCTACAATACGTTTGAACTTTCCAAGATAACTTATCATTCTACCAAGTAGTACCCTATTAGGGCGACTTTTCTTTTGCTTCTCACCCATCATACGTCGAGGACCATGCATTCCCATTATACAGCACCTCCAGAAGTACCAGCAGATGCAAGCAATTTCTGCGCACCGGGTAATCTTTCGAATATTCGTCGATATACTTCTGAATCCCGTAAGAGATCATCATGACAACCTGAAGCAATAAGGTGGCCTTTGTCAACAATGATAACCAAGTCAGATTCCATCAATGTACGCAGTCTTTGTGTGACAGTAATACTTGTTCTATCGACCATTACTT
This sequence comes from Candidatus Thorarchaeota archaeon, assembly GCA_016840385.1. Next base: position 16,339 of record JAEOSL010000076.1, read on the forward strand.
CTTCCAAAGCTTTTCTCATGAGAAATTCAGTTTGAGCATCAACAGCACTTACTGAATCATCTAGAAGCAATATTTTCGGATCTTGAATAATCGCTCGAGCAATAGCCAATCTTTGTCGTTGGCCACCTGAGAGAGTCATTCCTCTTTCACCAATAATTGCTTCATACTCATCTTCCATGTCAACAATGAACTCATGGGCTTGAGCACGTTTAGCAGCATTTTCAATTTCTTCTTGAGTAGCTTGACTTCTTCCAAATGCAATATTGTCACGGACACTCATTCTGAATAAGAAAATATCTTGCTCAACAAGTCCTACTACATCACGAACTGATTTGGTAGTGACATCACGCAGGTCTACACCACCAACTGTAATTGATCCATCAGTAGGATCGTATAGTCTAAGTAGGAGTTTCAGAATTGTACTCTTTCCACCTCCAGGTCCGCCGATTAATGCGACACGCGAGCCCCCGGGAATTGTGATGCTGAAATCTTTCAATGCATGGTGGTCATTTTCATTGTCATTTCCACCGTA
>JAEOSL010000167.1 GCA_016840385.1 Candidatus Thorarchaeota archaeon
CTATGAGGGCTACTTGAGTATACGAGCCCTTCGATGTTATGGCGATTACATGCTAGGGCATCAAATTCAAGCAGATGGGACACGTCGCGATAGTGATAACTGGCAAAAAGGAATGCCGCTAGAAGTCTATATGAAGTCCCTAGTCCGACACACCTTTGATGCTATGGCAATAGGTCGTGGCATCAAAACAATCGACGTTAAGGATGACCATGAGGTTGTTATTGAAGAAGCTCTTTGTGGAGTTATCTTCAATGCCTTTGGTTATCTCCACGAGTTTCTCAAAATCCAGGAGGAAGACACTGATGACATACGACCTACCGACGACACCGAAACCGACGGCTTCTGAACTAATTAAGAAGATGGACGCCCAGGAAATGCGTCCGCCTCTTGCTAGTTTTGCCAACTACATGGAAGCCGTTCTCAAAGAGAATGATCACAGAGGTGGTTGGAATACCATCGAAGTAGATGAACTATTCCGACGTCTTGAAGTTCAAACTCAAAGACTCGGTAAGGCTATGCCGATAGGACAGCTTTACAACATCCGTAAGGAATGTGCTGACATTGCGAATTTCGCTATGATGATTTACGACAGGGCTACAGCAGAACCTGATGGAATCGTAGGAGTTGATGTCTAATGCCAAATCTTATCCACCTCAACGGCAACCAGTTGTGTGCGATCGACGTAGAAACAACTGGTCTAATCCCATTTCATCATGAAATTGTTGAAGTGTGTTTTCTACCACTCGATAGCAATTATGAGGTACGAAAGGACATCCCGCCTTTTGATGTAAAACTTAGAGTTGAACATGAGGATCGTATCGAATGGGAAGCCTTCCGTGTCACGAAGATTGATTTCTTCAAGCATCAACAAGTATCAATGGATAAGTGGACAGCCGGTGACTTATTTGAGCAATGGATAACCAAATTCAATCTCAAGTTCAATAAGAGGATTAGCCCACTGGCACACAACTGGGTATTTGACCAGATGTTCATTCGAGATTGGTTAGGTAATGGCGTGTATGAGGATCATATCGACGGCCGTTATCGTGACACTATGTCCGTGTCACTGTATTTGAACGACAAAGCTGATCGGGAAGCGGAGCAACTCCCGTTTGCTAAAAATAACCTTCCATGGTTAGCCAAGCAATTAAATATCCCCCATCACGGAGCACACAGTGCATTGGGGGATTGTATAGTAACTGCCCAAATTTACAAACGTTTTGTGCAATCGATGATATGATACTTTCAACAAAACAGAAATGGAACTTCCGTAAGAAGTTCGACAAACTTGGACCTGATGACTGTTGGGAATGGTCGGCCAGTACACGTAATGGGTACGGTGCATTCCAGATTGCTAGAAAAATGGAACAAACTCACAGAGTATCATTCTTTCTTGAACACAACTACTTACCTGAGTTTGTACTTCATACTTGTGACAACAGAATATGTGTTAATCCTAATCATTTGTATGATGGTACTGAAAGTCAAAATCGTATTGATCGATCTCAACGTGGCCCACTTCATACAAAACAGAAATTAACACCAGATGATATCCGAGAAATACGTTATCTTCTTGCTCTTGGACTTACACAAAGATCAATAGCTAGGCGTTTTGATGTCAGTAATGTTGCCATCAGTCACATCAATACAGGTAAAACCTGGAGTCATATAATCTAGTGCCCAGTGCCCAGGACTCAAAAGCGACGTTGCTAATTTGATCAATGAATGTACAGCATACCGCCATGAGCAATGTTGCCCTGACATAGGAAAGCTGGGTACTGGGCAACAACTCCTGGTGATACTTCTACACCTGGTACAAGACCATTAGGTCCATCAATAGATAGAGAGATGGAATATAAAAGCATCCTGTCGCCAAATGTATTCGTATACCCCCAAGTTGTTATTTCTGCACTGTATGTCAGTTGATCTGTGTCACCACAAAGAGGTGCATTTTCATCCACCCATAAGGAATCTAAATCTACGGTGAATGTACCAGTCCCCGTTATTAGATAAGTATCAGTAATAGATCTGATACGATTAGGACCTGATATATGAAATTCATTTTCAAGGGCACTGACAATAAAGTTGCGACTAATATCAGAATAGCTGTCATCAATCATATGACTTAATCGTAGTATTTCTCCACTATTCATACGATTAGGTGAATTGCATACTGGAAGATCATTCCCCTCAAAGTCCTCAAGATACGCGTCTTTCTTACTTGATCGAAAGCACGTCCCCGCATGTTCATTTTCAATACCCTGTTCGGGTAAGAAAATGCCCTCTTCGTTTTTGAAGAAAGTTACAGGCAACGCATCTACGCGAGTGCAAACATTTTCTGGTATTACGTCGCCAGATTTTAGAGCCATACTGCCACCTGCATTGTCCATTCTTCGAGGACATCTGTTTCGCCATCTCCTTCAGGATCGAGATAGGTATTATACGTCACCATAACACCTGTCCCATTTGGGATAGCTTCTTCTGCTGCAAGTTGAAGTTGTTTCACACCTGATATTATATCACCTTCACCATTCAAACCATTACGATAAATTACAACAGCATATATACCTTCCCCTTCATAACTAGAAACATAGCCGGGGTATGTTTTCGAGACCACAACTTCATCCTCTGCTTCAACAGGTACAGTAGTTCCTGTAACAGGATCAACATAATACATTGGCGGGTCAACTTCATTGTATACCGGTTCCCTACTAAAAGCAGGTTCAGGTTTGGTGTCATCTAAATCTGATGGCGTCCGCTCCCCATGATCCTCACGATTTCTTTCTTCTTCTTCTCTTGCTTCGTCACCATCAGGCCAATTTGTGGTCATACCACCATTGAGAACATTAGGCAGATTCCCATAGGTAAAATTATCATGCAGATCAAGGTACCCTTGAATCTCAGCTCCCGGACCATCACCACCTGCTAGTCCAGCATCTTTTTCTGCACTAGTCGGGAATTTGAGTTCAACACTAATATCATGTGGCCATGTGAAATCGTATTGTTCCATTGTCCCAAATTTGACTGGCACCCACAGATCGAGTTGTACCTCATTCGCTTTGGAATTGTATGATACACCAGTCACAAGAGACTTGACATCTGTTTCCGCAACAAAGTTTGAGTCGAAGTCGAGTAGAACAGTGTCGAAGCATTCTGTTGCAAGTTTGTGCAAATAGGTTGTCAATGATAGTTCTTTCCAGACATTGGCATAACGTATGATCCAAAATGTAGCAGACTTAACCACTAACTCCTTTATATTGTATATGTAGAAGTCGAAGACACGTTCCTTGGAACCATACTTTGCAACATTATGACGTAGTATAACACTGTTTTTCTCATTGGCCGCATAGTCTCTCCTCCACTCTGCGATAAATTTCGTGACTAAATCCTCTGTTGATGTCGTCTTGAGTTCCAATGAGTTGGCTTCAATGTCAGACTCCGTTAGAGTCACGACTGAGTCAACTTCTTTTGACAGATACTTGACATGAAAGGTGCCACCTTGAATCCAAATTGCACAACGTGACTGGAAAGCCATTTCCTCCAACACCTGCATTATGTTTTTTCTATCAAGGAATGCAAAGTGTGAGGGGTAATTCTCAAGTTGAGTTGTTGCGAGTGCAAATTCAGTGGCATCATATGATAGATCGGTATATGTGTCAATAAGCCATTCCATAATTGTGATAGTATTTGGGCCGACAGTTGACGTCAGTGTGATGTAGACATCATTTGAATCATACCCAAGTTCTACGGGTGGATCGAGCAGCGTAAGCATTTGTATATTGTACCCACCTAAAGCTTCCTCAGAAGAAGTCCAGTGTCTTGGATTGATTAAAACTAGCTTGCCGTCACGATATGCTTTGACATGCAGTATCGTTGATGGGAGCAAGTTTGCAACATACGTGACATGGTCATTCCCGGCCAGCCTTACTTCTGTCCCTGCATCAACTACCATCAGTCCAAGGTCAGGTGTGTTTTGCTTTATCAGATCAATATAAGTTATTGTAGTTGTATCATACGACAAATACGATTGATTGAAACTTGACCATCGCTCTACTCTATTGTAGTCAAGTCGCTCCTTACTTGTATAGACAAAAGTATCACCAGTTACCGTTCCATAGAAAAGGGCTCTGTCTAAAATGAGGTAGACAGGTGTACCTTGTGGGAAATTAGATCCATCTGAAAGATAGATGTTGTTACCCCATTGAGCCTCTGCAAGATCGACAATGCCCCGCTGATACAATAACTCAGAATGGTGCATCGTCCCCATCTGAGCTTTCGTGTACTCAGTTTGATTTACAACACGTTTGTATCTTTCTTCCTGGCTCAGCCACGGTTCTTCCTCAGAAAGTTCTACATACGCATCCCAATCAAATTCGATTTGACGTAAAAAGAAGTCTGTCGAAATTTCACTTAGTCCCTGCCATACGGCTTCAGGGTCTTCAAGATACACGGGATTGAGTGATTCGCAAGTGGCCGACTCTTTGAGGTGTGCCCCAGGAATGTTTTCAACCGTACCAAAGGCCAGTGGCCAGGCTTTACCAATCAAATGATCTGGTATGTACGGGAAGTTTCCTTCCTCAGGTGAGAATCCAATCTCTTTATCTTCGAGCTTGGTCGTTACAGTAAAAGTCAGAGTACGGTCACCCTCTTTCCATGAAATGGGACTATTGATCTGTCCCTCAAAGAGTTGGAACTTCTCGCCAATAGGCAACCCCTCGAAAAGCTGATAAATCCTAACCGTACGACCGTGAATATCGTTGTTGTTAATTACATCCTTGAGATTGCCAGACACATCAGATAGAGTGAGGATCACTTGTTGACTCTGGCCTTGACTATCCATCTTGACAATAGATTCGATAGTGCCCATAGCATTGACAACTCCGGGGATTCCCTGGAAGTCTTTGTCTGCATATTGGTTCCACTGACCATCATCAACCCACTGTACTTCAACAATACAAACGGACTCCGCCCCGTAGTTGTTGTTAATTATAGCAAGAGTAGCTGGCTGCAAAGTTTTCATACTAGGGTTCCTTGGAATTCAAGCGATGCGGAGTGTCCACAGCCGCTGTATTTCTCTTCTGCTACTTGAGCCGCTGGGGTCAAAATCACACCCCGCCACTGTCTTGATTCATGGTCCAAGTAACCAACCTCTTGGCCGAGAGAGTCTTCAAGAAACTGGAGTAATGCGACACGGTCTACATTCGGTAGATAGGAGAAAGTCATCTTCAGTCGCTGGGCACTGGGCCATGTTGACTCACGAAATATCTGAAGTGTACCT
>JAEOSL010000168.1 GCA_016840385.1 Candidatus Thorarchaeota archaeon
CTGCTAAAAGAGAAGAACCTCGGACAGTCCTTATTCCATGGCCAACCGTTGTGAAATTGATGGGTAGTCAAGCAAATGAGTGGATTGACTTTCCATCTGATGCATTCAAGGTTCTTGCGGAGCATGACGGTCTCACATGGGTTGGTACATACATTCATCCAAAACATTGGGGTACTGCTCTTGAAGGTGGTCGTAAAATCGTTGAGAAGTACGATTTCGAATTAATGGCATTTATGAAACCATTGAATATGCTTCACATTGCAGAGTTCAAATTCATCTTTCGATTTCCAAAAGATGATGCAACTCTGGATAGAGTACGGAAGTGCAGTGAAGAGCTATTGGATTTTGCACTTAGTCTAGGAGCGTTGCCTTACAAGACTCCTGTCTGGTCTGCAAAGAAGGTTCAGAAACTTGCTGATCCCGCCTTCTTCGAATTAGCAAGGAGAATCAAGAAACTGCTGGATCCCAATAACATCATGAATCCTGGGAGGTTGGATCTCTGACCGAATCACCAACCATCGAGGAGTGGCTTTATAGCTGTATTCGCTGTGGTAATTGTAAATTCGTATTCAAGGGGTACAATCCATCTTGTCCTTCCGGTGAGCACTTCAATTTTGAAAGCTACTTTGCATCAGGACGACTTTGGATTGCACACGGTATTCAAAAAGGTGAGATAGACTGGGACCCATCATTGATTGATCCTATCTTTGCTTGTACGACTTGCGGAAATTGTGAAGTTCAATGTCTAGCTCCACACCGAGAACACATTGTTGATATGATTGAAGAACTGCGACATCTAGCTGTCAAGAAGTTAGGTGCATTACCTGCGCATGAGAAATTTGCTGAACGAATCGAATCAAACCACAATCCATATGGTGCGGAGCATCATGCTCGTTCACTCGTACAAGAGCATAGTCTGCCCAAACACGCATCGTTGGTCTACTTCATTGGTTGCACGTCTAACTACCGTGAGAACGAGATTCGTGATGCAACAATTTCAATCCTTCAAAAAGCGAGTGTTGATTTCACAATTGTCGATGAACGCTGCTGTGGCTCTCCCTTATTGAGAACTGGTCAAGTTGACGAAGTGATCGAATTAGCTGAACACAATCGAACGGAAATTCAGAATGCCGGTGCGGAGAGAGTCATTACTTCATGTTCTGGCTGCTATCGCACTTTGACAAAGGACTATGATAGACTTGGTCTTGAATTGGATGTTGAAGTAGTTCACATTTCACAGTTTATCCGGGAACTCATCAGTGATGGGAAATTGAAACTCAAAACGTCTGATACCCCATACAAAGTTACATACCATGACCCTTGCCATCTTGCTAGACATATGGGTGAATACGAAGCACCAAGAGATGTTCTGAATTCTCTTCCAGTTGAATTTATAGAGATGGAACAAATCCGTGAAAATGCCTGGTGCTGCGGGGCAGGTGGAGGGTGTAAGGCAGCTTATCCTGATTGGAGTTTAGAAACCGCAAAGAAACGAATAGCTCATGCCGTAGATACCGATGCATCAACACTTGTTTCTACGTGCCCATTTTGTAAGAGAGGTCTTGCTGATGCAAATGATGAAAAGATGGAAATCATCGACCTCTGTGAATTGGTTGATAGACTAACCTGAAATTGAAATGTGGCAACCTATCTTGCTTTTACTGTTCCACCCCATTCTACAATATCTTTTACAGTAGATTGTAGATCCCATTTGGGTGTGAAGCCAAAATCCCGTTCTGCTTTTGATATATCAATAAGATACTTGGATCCGAATAGCTTCACTCGGAAAGCAGTTAGTAAAGGAGAATTCTTTCTATTGAATGCTTTATATAAACGTCCCATAACAGAACCAAGAGCTAAAGATACCGCGTACGGCATGTTCCTGTACTTCTTAGCAACTCCTAGTTCATCAGCTAAAGCATCCAGGAATTCTCTGAAAGTGCAATCGAATGATGCCACATTGTATGCATTTCCTGAAGTCTTCTCAATATTCTCAGCGGCTAGTACAAGACACCGACCGAAATCTTCACCATGAGAATAGCTTTGAGGATTATCTCCTCCACCGAAAGTCACCATACTTCCACTCTGGAGAATTTCAATCATTTGTGGTCCTGTATACAAGTCTCCTTTTCCAAAGACTGATGGAGCTCGCACCATTGTGGCTTTGATTCCATAATCTGCCATGTATTGCCTAACAAGTTGTTCAGACTCTGCTTTTGATTTCTGATAATTGGTCATTGGCTTCCAAGCATCGTCTTCGTTCAATGGTTCGTTTTTGTTTGGGAATCCATACACTGCAGTAGATGAAGTATAGATAAGGCTAGGTATGTCCTTCTGTCTTAATACCTCGAGAATATTTCTTGTTCCTTCAACATTCACAGAGAAGAAATGTTTCTTACTTCCCCACTCTGCCATGATTGCAGCATTGTGAAATAACCACTCGGTGTCGTCTGGGACTCCTTGTTTGAGACTCTCAATATCTGTGATGTTTCCAATAACTTTCTTGAAAGATAATCCTTGTATCAAATCATAATTCGAACTCTCTCTTGCCAAGATTGAAACTTCATGATTTCGTTCGGTCAACAGTCTAATGATATGTGATCCAACGAAACCCGTTCCACCAGTTACAAAACATCTAACCATGATACTTCTCTACTAGAGGATTGTCCGCCGCTCTTGAGTGTTATGGAATCACTTGATAGTGATTGCATCCAGAGGACACACGTCAACGCAGTCGTTACATCGTGTACACAAGTCTGTAAATGCAACATCCACTCTCCATTCAGTCGGGTCGTTGCTTTCCATGTCCGGGGAATAACAGATGAAGAGGGCACCTGGGCAAATCTGCATACACTTCTTGCATGATAGCGGATCTGTGCACTTGTCATAATCAACGAGGATTTTTGTTTTCATCTACCACACATCCTTGAGCGTTGGAATCTCATTCCTGTCTATCATTTGAATCGCATTTTCTGGACACGCAGTCGCACAGAGACCGCACCCAAAGCATTGCCATCCATTGATGAACGGTGCATTCATCCCATCATTGAACATAAGTGCACCGAAGTCACACCTCGAAGCACAACTCTGACAGCCATTGCATTTTGAGAAATCGACTTTGGCAACATACTCTCCCTTGTAGAGAGAATTCAACCCATATTCCATTCTAATCGTTGTAGCTGCACACTCAGGTCTCTCACAACTACAGAGAGCTGCGATGTAAGGCATTGGTCCGAACCAGACTGTTTGTATTCTTCCAGCATCATTCATCTCAGTGATGAACTCTTGTGCCTCATCAACGTGAAGTGGTTCTGCTCCCCTGTCTGGAATATACCTTGGTAATTTAGGAACCATTTCTGCAAGAGCACCGAATGCAAGACAACACGGATCTTTGATTCCCCGTGTCATATTTCTGCAAGCACAATTGACTCTCAAGATTGGACTAGCCATTTCGAGAATTTTCTTTGCATCATCTAACATGACAACTTGACCTGGATGTCCTTCTGCTCTTCTTGGGTTTCTGCCCTTCAGTGGCTTTTCTTTTTTGAACCATGAATTCACGTAGGTCCTCATTGCTCTGCCAATTAGAGGTGTATTAAATTTGTACCCTGGTCCTTTCATGGAGATGCCGTAAATCTTCTGGAGGTACACTTTTTCAAACTGTTTCCATAACTCGAAAATGTACTCATGAGCTCCAGTTTCTTGAGCGGTTTCTTGTAGATAGTTTCGAGAATTAAGATACCACTTCTTCCCTGCACCGTGTTTGAAGCACCATTCACACATTGTTTTCACCTTTTGTTTCGAAGTGCTAATGCTTCTCTTAACAATGGTCTATATTACATTTCGGAATATTGGAAGTTGTTGCATATCAGAAGCAATGTTTGCTAACTATGAAAGGCAATTTAATTACAATTATTATAGTTTCAATCATAGAATAATTAATTATATGAACTATTAAGCTAATCAAAGACTCATTGAAAGATGAAAAGTGATATAAATCATAAGAACATTGTATAAATACAAACTGATTCTCTAGAAGGGGAAATCTAGAGATTTGGTTATGGAAATACAGGGAGCGGTCTTATTGAAGATGGGACCCTATTATTACGTATCAATAATTATATTCTGTTTTATTCTAGGAAATTCCTTAGCAACGATTCCTGTTATTGCTTTGAATTCTGGTAATCTTTCATCTGATGGATTCGACGGTACAGTGTCAGTTGAAAATAAAATTGACTCCCGAATGTCCGATGAAGCGACAGCTGTACAAGGAGAACTTGTAGAGTACGGCGGGAGATCAACAGTAATTGGAACGGATATTGTCCCTCCTGAAGATCCTCCAGAAATCACGGGGCGTAACTATACGATGACGACGCCTACATACACCTGGGATGATGTAACTGATGGCACTGTCCAAAATCTTGGTGATGATGGTGCTGATTTTGTACAACTTCCGTTTGAGTTCGAGTTCTATGGACAAACTACCACCGAACTTATTTTATCTTCTAATGGTAAGATATCTTTAGCGGGTGTATTTGATAGTTCACCTAATGGTACATATCCATCTGGTGATGCAGAAGATTGGTACTCAATGGCTCTATATTGGGCAGATCTTGCACCAGCAGGAAATATCTATACAAAATACCTCACTGGTCCATCACGGTTTGTTATCCAATATGACAATATCGATTACAGTTCAGGTGGATTAGCTGGAACCTTCCAGTTGGTTCTTTTTGAATGGGGTGATATCGAGTTTAGGTACGACTATCTCCAAAATATGGTTGATTATACGGTGGGCTTGAATTATGGGTACAATACGAGTTTCTTCAACACGTACACATTCAGTGGTGATCCGGTTGATGATTTAGCTCTTCGATTTGAGTACGTTAGCAGATTTGTTTTCATGACCTCAGAGTATTATTCCGACTCGTCTGACTACACCATTACTTGGGCTGCTCGTTCGGATGAAACAATAGACGATTTCCATATCTTTGTTGATTCTACTTATGATGGAAGCACTTCCTCGATGACTTATCCATTGTCAGGTTTGATTGAAACCTTTGTATCTCTTGATATCTGGATGGAAACTGATGGGGAAAATGTTACTTACCACAGAGACATACTAGTAGATTGGACTCCCCCAACGGTAAGTATTGACTACCCGTTGAATGATACAACCTTATCCGATGGAAAGGTGAACTGGACAATTACTGATTCAGGTACACCTGATCGTATCGAAGTCTTGATTGATCATGTTTTATACGATA
>JAEOSL010000077.1 GCA_016840385.1 Candidatus Thorarchaeota archaeon
ACCACGAGTTGGTTGTGCTGCAATAACAAGAATTGGATTCGTTGCCAGTTCCCTAGCGACAACTACTTTCTGCTGGTTACCACCAGAGAGAGTTGATGCTAATGCCTCAACACTGGACAATCGGATAGAATAGTCATGGACAAGTCCTTCAGTACTCTTTCGTATTGCATCTAGAGCAATGATAGAGTGTAGTGGGCCATCAGCATATGGTTCCTTGTAATGGCTTCCAAGAGCAATATTCTCTGTTATCTTAAAAGGAAGAATAATTCCCCTCTTATGACGGTCTTCTGGAATATGACTCACACCAGATTCTCTAAAATATCTTGCATTTTTTCCTGTGACATCAATATTTCCAACAAGTATCTTACCACTTTTTGGTTTTCGTAGACCAGTTAAAGCTTCGACTAACTCTGTTTGACCATTTCCCTGAACTCCTGCAATTCCAAAAATCTCGCCAGAGCGAACTTCCAAATCTACTCCTTTTATTTTCTCTATATGTCTATTGTCAAAAACGCTTAATTGTTCTACAGAAAGGACAATCTCGCCTGGTGTCTTTGGTTCTTTCTCAGTAGTAAAGAAAACTGGACGACCAACCATCATCTGCGCTAATTCCTTTGGATTGGTATCTTCTTTTTCAACCAGACCAACAAGTTCTCCATCTCGCAGAACACAGATTCTATCACAAAGAGCTATCGACTCACGAAGCTTGTGAGTAATTAGTATGATTGTTTTTCCAGCATTAACAAATTCTTTTAGCGTGACAAATAATTCATCCACTTCATGTGGGGTCAACACAGCGGTGGGCTCATCAAGAATCAAAATTTCAGCCTCACGATAGAGCATTTTGATGATCTCAACTCGTTGCTGCAGTCCTACTGATAAATCGAAAATCTTTGCATCTGGATCCACAGGCAGTCCATTCTCATCACCAATTTCTCTGATTCTCTTCGCTGCAGTTTTGAAATCTATTGGTAACATAGACCCGAATAGCGAACCTGCAGGAATGCTTGCAATATCCATTTTTTTAAGAATTGGTTCAAGTCCAAGGACAACATTTTCAGTTACAGTAAGAACAGGTACAAGTTTGAAATGTTGATGGACCATTCCAACACCACGGAATATCGCATCCTGAGGAGACTTCAGGTCAACTTCTTCACCATTAATGGTAATCTTCCCTTCATCAGGTTTTAAAAGACCGTAGAGAATATTCATGAGGGTACTCTTACCAGCTCCGTTTTCGCCAAGAAGCCCTAGGACCTCTCCCTTTCGAACCTTTAAGGTGACATCTTTGTTTGCTTGGACGCCACCTGGAAATATTTTTGTAATACCTTCAAGTTCTACAGCATACTCCGAACTCATGATAATAGCCTCTGATACAGAATGCAAATAGTCAAGGATGCAACCTGAATTCGCATTTCTAATTTACAAGATTATCATACTATTTAATCCTACTATCAAAAGAGATGAATGAAAAAAAGAATAAGAAGAGGGGCGAACCCCTCTAATTACATTATAGCAACCAATTATTAAAGCCAGTAGATTGCATCAGGAATTATTATGGTTCCAGCAATAATGTCATCCTTGAATTCTTCAACAGCAGTGATGATTGCGGGATCTAGGGTCAATAGATCTTCATTGACTTCATAGCCTACTCCACCATTTACCAAATTAAAGGAATAGAGGAGGGCGTAACCAGTGTTCCAGGTACCATCTTCAACCCAATCCTCAATGATGGTGTAAACAGCAACGTCTACACGTTTCAACATTGAAGTGAGACAGAGGGTTGGAGCTACAGGAGTAGTTGGATCTGCAGTACCGTAGTACATCTGAGGAGAGTCGACACCTATGCACCAGAGTGGTACACTGGAAGCAGGGTCCTTATCTTTGACGCTGTCAAAGACACCTAGACCTGCACGACCAGCTGCTGCAAAGATGATGTCTACATCTGCATCATACATTCCATCAGCAAGGGTTTGACCTGCTACATCATCAGTAAAGCTAAGTGAGTAACCCACCGAAACGTTAGCTAAGATGTTAGCAGTACCGTTAAGCATTGGATTCATATATCCAGCACCAAAGACATAACCAGCTGCAAACTTGTTGATCAATGCAATGTCAAACCCACCCATGAAACCAATCTTGTCGGTTGTGGTGGTCATACCAGCAATTGCACCTACAAGGGCTGAACCCTCGTGCTCGTCAAAGAGCAATGATGCAACATTAGGATAGACAATTGGGTCAATGAACATATCAACAATTGCGAATTTTTGAGAAGTAGATTCGTTTGCAACAGTTTGCAATGCATCTTCTTGATCAAATCCTATTGCTATGATTAAGTCAAAGGGTTCGATATAATTAGTATGCTCCGCGAATCCTCTCAAGAATCCTTCATAATCTGACACCGCCGTAGGCTCAGCCCACGTAAATGTGATTCCAAAATCGTCAGCTGCATCGTCTAAACCAGACATTACACCATCGTTGAAGCTTTTATCTCCCAAACCACCTGTGGCAAATACCACAGCAACATCGTAAGGATTAGTTTGAGGACCGAAGGGGTTGAACATAATAACGTAAGCCCCTACGCTAGCAACACCGATAATGACAATAACTATGACAGCTAGAGTACCTTTACTTGCCATTTTTTTTTCACCTTGCAAGGTTCATAAATTGAACCAAACATGGGTATCTATCAGTAAACACCCAATGCTTCTTCTATGGAATACACGCGCCTTAAAAAACCCGCTGATTTCAGTGAATTAATTGATACTTATTATGACAATTCACTATTGTTGATAATTACTATTTGAGATACGCAATATGAAAATAGAATTGCATATTTTGTTACAATAAGAAAGTGAAAAGAGAGCCACTATGGAGACCTTTATTTTCTTAATAGTTTAGTAATAATTAGGTTTACTTAGATATCTGTTAAAGTAACACGTTGTGGTCCTGTTTTGCGACCCTCTGTTGTGACCTCAAGGTGAGAGCCTGCGTGGTGTGTCTTGATTATATAGATACTAGAGTTTAATATTGATGTGAGAAAGTATGGTTATCGATCACAAATCGCCCAATAATGATGATCTAAAAACTAGATTATATGAGACCGTTGCAGTCGGAAAGGTCAGTTCTCTTGAAATGATCAGTAATCTTACTGGATTGGAAGAAGATCTTGTGCGTGAAGCTATAGAAGAGCTAGTTACTGAAGGCTCCTTAGAAGGCGCATTTACAGAGGATGGAAAACGGTTCTTCCTATCAAATGTGAAGACTTCTGATGCTCCAGTCGCTGCTGCTCGTGATCCTGGATTGGAAATCAAGAAGGTGGACACCAAGAACGCGATATATGTAGGAATCACTGGTGTAGCCATGTTAATTTTAGGACAGATTCTACGTAGTCTTGTTGCAATTCATCCTGGGATGGAAAATGCAGGTGTAACTTTCTTCATGATAGGTTTGGTTATACTGATTGTGGGATGGTATCAATATAGTCGACTTGAGCCACCAACAAATATCAGAGTTTAGTTTCAGAGAATTTCAGCCGTGTGCTTAGAGTGCACGGTGTAATTCTATCTCTAGGAAACCTGATATGGTCATTCGTTAGTAGTACAATACTATGATAGATGAGAGTGTAGCACTAGCGAAGGAGTATTTCTCTGGAAAATACAATTGTTCTCAGTCTGCAATGAAGGCCATTCTTGTTGGAATGAAAATGGATTTCGATCAAATTGTACCTCTTGCTGCGGGATTAGGAGCTGGTGTCGCACACGAAGGTAATGTATGTGGAGCTGTTTCTGGTGCCATAGCTGCACTCGGTGTGATAGAAAGCAAAGTGCACACTGATGTACTCGAACAAAAAGAAGCCGCATACACCTCGGGAGAGGAATTAGTCCGCAGATTCAAAATGAAGAACGAATCTATACTGTGCAATCATCTTACGGGAATTGAAATGGCTGATCTAAAAGCTCGGAAAGATGCAATGAAAGATGGAATTTTTAGCAAGCTTTGTCCTACATTTGTATCAGATGCAGTGAGAATCGCTCTGGAAATTGCAACACAAGAAAAGGATTGAAACATTATGGAATTTGGTGTTCAGATAGAACCTCAATTTGGTTTTGAATACGAAGATATCTCTAAGATTGGAAAGAATGCTCTTGAGAACGGATTCAATACATTGTGGTTTTCAGATCATTTCATGCTAGATGCAGATGCGACAGATAAGGTCTTGCTAGATCCTTGGCTTGTTATGACTGCAATTGTAAGAGAATTCAAAGAACTCAAGGTTGGGAGTTTAGTATTCTGTAACAGTTATCGTAATCCTGCTCTTCACGCAAAAATGGCTGCAACTCTAGATGTCTTATCAGGAGGGCGGTTGGAGTTCGGGATCGGGGCCGGCTGGAAACGACTGGATTACAAAGCATATGGATATGATTTCCCAGACTTTCCCACAAGAGCAGAGCAACTGATTGAAGCAATCCAAATCATTAGGGGTGCTTGGACAGAGAACAAGTACTCTTTCAGTGGGAAACACTACACAGTTGAGAATCTTGTTTCATTTCCAAAACCGATTCAGAAGCCTCATCCAAAAATATGGGTCGGATCAAACATGGGCGGTCCAAGAATGATTGAGCTGGCTGCGAGATATGGTGATGGTATCAATGTTGCATGGGGCTTCACACCTACACAGACTCAGGATATTTTCAATCAGTTACATGATTTCGCTGAGAAACATGGTAGAAAGCCAGAATCAATTGGAAAATCAGTCGGGTGCTGGTCTAGAATACTGAAATCAGATTCCGAGATGGAGGAGAAGATAAAATCAGGAGCAAAGTCTAGGGGAGTTTCTGAGGATGCATATCGGAAGAGGGTTAAAACCTCACTCTGGGGCACTCCTGAGATTGTCGCAGAGAGGCTATCTCAGTATAGAGAACAGGGTGTTTCTCATATCATTTTGATGTTCCCCTATGGTGAGAAGAGAGAACAGATAGCTCTCTTTGGTGAGAAAGTCCTTCCACTACTCTAGCTACTGAGTGCTTCAACGATTGGTTTCAGTGAATCGAGACCCTGCTCTTCTGCGTTCCTAGCTGTTTTTAGAGATTCAACAGTTTTACTCGTTCGATCATCAATACCCAATGATTTGTTTTCTAGACCTATGGTGAAAGGATAATCCTTAGAAACACTCTCAAGATTAGCTGCGACCATCTCGTATTGCTTTCGTGCATTGTCAATCAACGTTCTGACATCATCACTGACATGCTTTCTTGCTTCTTTCAAAAATTGAGCAGCGAATTTCCTGCATTCAGCCCAGACTCCAGCATTGTATGCATGTCCCATTGCTACAGCGGAACCATCCTCTATTGCTGATATCCACCAATCATAGCCCTTGAGTCCTGAACGATAGTTTGGATAAAATATATCCTCAGGGTTAGTAGAATGATGTAGAGATTTCTCTAGTGCCTCCTTTATTGCTTTTACAGGATCTGCAGTATCACTAGGATGCACAGAATACATTTCAAGAATTCCGATTCCAGTATTTCCTAGGTCCCGCCATGGTTTTGGGCCCTTTCCATCCTCACATCCGGGTCCTGAATAATGATATCCAACATCGTCATAACCATTGACATTGTAGAACTCAGGAGCTTCAAGTTCCCAACCATAGCAAGGAATCTCGTTGTCTATGCATTCTTTTGCATGGTTCCAAGCTTTTTCTTGCAGTCTTGGAAACTCTGGGTTTGCTTTGACTGCAAATATTCCATCAATTTTGTAACCCAAATTGGATGAGAGCTCATACAACATCATGGTTCTCCAAGCTGTTGGACCACTAGGACAGAGGTCTTTTGCAATATTGATAACGAATGCATGACCAGTTCCACCATAGATCCACGCTGGAGAAATTTTCTGCTTGAGATACTTCAGAGAAGCTTCAATTGCACCTAGATGTGAAACCCATCGTGGTTTCCACTTTAATTTCTTCATGATTACCAAATCATTTCCTCCTTGCTTTGCTCTAGAAGCATAAGTTTCGAGTAGTTGCTTACGTTCTAACTGGGTGCGCGTTTTAGATTCAAAATAGGTATGAGTCATTGAGTTATAGAACGAGTGTCCGTCTTCAGAAAGTGAATATGATCCTCTTTCCATTCTTTGAATCATACCTGTTTCCACAAGTAGATTCAAGTGATTAGCTAAAGCTGTTCTGCTGATACCAATATTACGAAGAATAGCAGAATACTCCAGCTGTGACTTGTGAAGTAGTGTTAGGATTTCGATTCTCTTTGGATGGCCTAGAGTTCTCAGTATCTTTGCTAGATTCACTTTTGAATCTGCATCTAGTTCTTCAGTTTGACTTCTAGGGGAATCAGACATATAGAGAAATCCTCCATTTGTTTCATAAATGTGTTCTGTAATAAACCTAATTATGAATTGAATACCTAATATCTGTGAATAACTTTCGTCTATGATAAGAAAAATACTGATACGCGAATGAAATATGTTATTAGTACATAGTATCACTAGGTACCTAAAACGAGTTAGAGTTAATTTCGTTGGAAAAGTGTATTCTTCCAAGATCATTGAAACAAAAAAAGAGTGGAGAGGAGGAGGGGGGGACCCTCCTCACACTCGATTGAAATTACATAGCTGGTTGGTCGTCTTCTAGATAGATTTCTTCAGTCTTACCCATAACTGGTTGCTTGACAAAGTACAAGATTATGAGTGCAACAACAAAGAAGATCAGGACACTGAGCAGTGCATATTTGTTAGCCATCACTAGAGATAATCCTGCGCCTTCTGATAACGTAATAACGATTGCAAATACTGCAGGTCCTAGAATTGCTGCAAACTTGCCTGTTAGTGCGTAGAAGCCAAACATCTCGCTTTTCTTCTCTTCAGGAATGTATTGACCGAACATGCTACGAGTCGTACTTTGTGCAGAACCCATACCAACTCCAGCAATCATTCCAACTATCCACCAGACCATTGGATCTGTACCAACGAATGCTAATAGAAGAGCAAAGATCCAAATTCCCAATGTGATCATAAGGGTGGGCTTTGTCTTAATTCTATCAGCCACATATCCAAAGATGAAAGCACCGGGTATCGCTGTAAGCTGCGTCACTGCGAAGAAAATTAGAATATCATTTATCGAGAATGCATAAACTGTTTCTCCAAAAAGTGCAGCATAATAGATAACCGTTGTAATTGCATCGCTGAATAGGAAATAAGCTACCATGAAAAGTGGAAGTCCTTGGTATGTGCGAATTTCTCCGAGAGTCTTTCTAACTCGTTTAAATCCTACCATTGCCAAGCTCATTCCTTCTTCTTCAGGCTTTGCTGTTGCAGGCCTGTTCTTCAGCATCTTGATACTAGGTATTGAGAAGACTAAGAAGAACATTGCACCCAACAGAAATGGTATCGTGGAATCTGTACCGAGAGCGATTACACTAACAAGAGCGATAATGATAGTCAATAATGCGCCTACATAGCCAGCAGCAAAACCAATACCACCAATTCGACCAATATTCTTTTCATCACTTATTTCAGGCAACCACGCGTTATAGAATGGAAGTGCACCTTGGAATCCAATATTTGCTAGGATGAAAATAATCCAAGCCCAGCCCCAAATTGGTATTCCCAGAATTGGTGGTAGACCAGGGGCAGTGAAAAAGAGCAAGCTATTGAAGAATACACACAATGCGGTGTAGAAGATCAGGAACTTCTTCTTTGAACCGGAAAAGTCAGCTATAGCTCCTAGAATGGGTGATGTCACAGCAATAACGATCATAGTAATGCTGCCTGCATAACCCCAAAGAGCGGTTCCTAAGAACCCTGTATCGCCAACATCAGCGGTAACCATAGCCCTGAAGAATACGGGAAATAGGGCAGTAACCATCAGAACGGTAAAGCTAGTATTGGCAAAATCATAAAGATACCAACCTATTCTTTCCTTCCTGTCAGTTGGGATTGTTGTTTGTGCTTCCATTGTCAACTTTCTCTCACCTTCAGAAGATAAACATCGAAAGTAACGAAAGCTTTGCTGGTATTTAACAATAAGGGAAGTTCATTTCACACACTAATTTCAGCAGTAAAGGATAAGAGGAACGAGCTTGGAGAATTCAATTATCAATCTAGTGAAATTGGTGTGACTCGATATGAACAAACAAGAACTGACAGCGTTTTGTACTGAGTGGCTTGCAGCTTGGACAGGAAATGATCCTGATACCCTTGTTTCATACTATGATGAAAATGCGTTGTATTCAGATCCTGCACACCGAGATGGGCTGAAGGGGAAAGAGGAAATCAGAAGATATTTTGTAAAACTCCTTGATGTCTATCGTGATTGGAAATGGGAACCAGTAGAGGTCTTTCCTATTGATTCTGGAGCGATTGTTAAGTGGACATGTGAAATACCTGTGGGACCAGAGGTAATTCATGAAATCGGACTTGATATTGTCGAAATTGCAAACAAGAAAATCACTCGAAATGAAGTGTTCTTCGACCGTACACGATTAGTAGCTTCAATCGAGAAGAGTCGTCGAGACCAACGTTTGATAAATCTCTAAGATAGTGTTTCCATCCAATCCTTAACGTGAGCATTAAATTTGCTGGGTTGCTCAAGCATCACACTATGCCCTGCTTCTGATATAGCATGCATTGTAGAATTCTGAATAGTGTCATGAAGGTACTTTGAATATTTCACAGGAGTCATGATATCTTGCTCACCAACAATAATCAGTGTAGGGAGTGATATCTCTGATACTTTATCCATTATGTCAAATCCATTGCAAGCAGCGAAATCCCTTCTGATGATTTTAGGTTTACACTTTCGAATTTCAAATTTCGAAGCCTCGATCAATTCCTTTGAAGCATCCTCATAGAACATGAAATTACCTGCACCCTCGACATACTCATCAAAATTATTGTCAATCGCCTCAAAGATAAATGAAGCAACTCTCAACTTGGCACCAGTTCCAACTAGAATGATTCCACTGACCAATTCGGGATATTTCAAAGCAAAGAGCTGAGCTAACATACCTCCCATGGAGTGACCACCAATGACAGGTCTGTTATATTGCTTGACGATTTTTTCAATATCGGAGAGATAAGATTCTGTTGTATTTTCTTCTGCGCTATCAGGAGATTTCCCATGTCCATTTAGATCAATAGCTACAACATGGAAATCATTGGAAAGTCCTCTAAGTTGCATGAACCAAGTTGCTGAAGACCCACCAGATCCATGGATGAAGATAATTGCAGGGTTGTCCTTGTTTCCTGCACTTTCCGTATGAATTGACATGCCCTGAATCTCGTAATATTTCCCTAAAGGTGTTACTCACAAATCAGATAAACCTCGAATTAGTCTAACTAAGCTACCTTTAAATCGGGTGTCCAAGCGAAGGCTGAACTTGATGAATATCCACAACAAGAATGCACTCGTGCTTTCAATTATTGGAGGAGTGCTGATGATCATATCTGGAGCCAGTGGAGCGATAGCTGTACTTGATGCTCTAGCTGATTCACTTACAGTACTGTTTGGTTTTTCAGCCGTACTTCCATTTGAAGCAGTTATGGGTTATCTGGCTATTATGACCTCGATTGCAGGTCTAGTCGCAATCATTGGAGGATTCATCCTCACAACTGACAGAGTTTGGGTTGGAAGGATTATTCTCCTTGGAGCAATAGCAGCAGGAGTGCTTGGACTCTTGATGTCAATGGTCCAATTAGTAATGGTAGGAACCCTCAATATGGGAATCACCCTGCAATTACAGCAATCATTAGGATGGATAGGCGCTATCATAGCTATTGTAGCCAGGATAATCGCGGATCAGAAACCCCTAATATCTCCTACAACTTAGATATCAAAAACAGATACAGAACTTTCTAGATTCTTTGCAGCTTGTACGCATTCTCTGAGTATTCCGTTCTTGTCAACATCCATTGGTGCGAAGACGCAAACGAACCAAACACCCTTCCCTGTTGCACAAATCAAACTTATGGCACCCTCAGGATTGATAGCCACGAATCCCTGTTCTGTTGTGAGGGCAGAAATGAAAGAAACCCCCTTTAATTCAAAACTCTGAAATTGACCATTCCATGCCTGAATTATTGTATTGATTTCATTACTGATATCCATATTATCGCTAGCATAAGCTACACGACCTTCGTAGGTGAAAACAGAATATCCAACGATTTCAGTATAATTGCTCACGGCAATATCGATGGTTCGTTTTACTCGCATGACCATGGTAAAATCAACCAAATCAGCTTCTTTTTGCAAAAATAGCTTTCTTGACTGTAGTACATGAATTGAAAAATTTAAGAGGTTACAGGTAGATTGTTACATGAAAGAATCATGGTGAAGAAACAGAAGAAAAGAAAGAAGAAATCTTTTCTAGGCAATTCCATACCTCCAAGATATGTAACCCATCCAGCTATGTTGACTCGATATATGACCGATATAGATAACATTGCAAGACGAAAGAAAAAGAAGAAACCTCGAGCGCTAAGACATCCCACGAACTAAATAGATGGTCCTGCAAGCATCATTGCTTTAGTAAGTAGAAATGTTCTGTGATGAAGTTCATCATTACTAACATTAGCAACAAGACGGTTATCTTTCACACCAAAACCATGTCTGAGTGCAATGTTCCTTAGTGAATCACATTGCAATTGTGTTGACACCAATCGATATGCAAACCATTCACCTGTATCCTTCGCCTTTATTCTGCAATTCACATCAAATTGAAGTCCATTCTCCAGAGTAACTCTAAATCGCTTTCCAAGTGTATGCCTGATTGTTGTTTGTGAACCAAGTATCCCTCTAAGAATGGCTAGTGTGAATGTTGACGCAGGTCCTGGTAGAAATGCCCATGACCAGAATCTGAAGATTAGTGCCATAAGTGCAATAGCCGAAAAGAATCCAATTGTATTGACAGAAGCAACTACTGCAAATCCTTGAGTCCAACCACTAGAAACTGGATCCTCAGGTGGTTCTATACCAAGTGAGATTATTTCAGGACTGTAGAACAAGTAGAATGTGATTGCGAAGACAATTATGAATGCGGCTAGAGCAATACGTAGGCGATCCTTGTACAACGCCCGTGCCTGCTTGAGCCGTGTGTCTTCCATCTTCACTCTTCCTCCAACGCTTTCAGGTATATCTTCCGAGCGCTCTCTCCTTGTGCTCGACAGAGATCAACGAGTACAGATAGGAGCGGATGCTCATTGTTTACCCGGATAGCGTAGAGCTTTGGGGTAAGTTGATCTATCTGTATCAACTCGTTCTCCTTCAGGTGTGATATTACACCCCTGTAAAGACTCCTTGATTTACCGCTGTACCCAATCAATCGACTGAGTTGAACACCGCTAACACTTCTAGGATATATATGTGCCAATGCAAGCAAGATTGCCCTCCTTGTATCGTTCAAGGAAGACATCAGTTGCAATAGTTCATACACTGATGCGATTTCGGCGCTATCCTCCACTTTATGTCCAACCCTCTATTACTTGCTTGTGTACATGTGTGCACATCTCAGATGACATTCCAACTTATGAATCTGTAGGAATTCTCTTGATATTTACAGACAAATATCCCTATTTCTTTCTTCCTGAAGTAAAATCATGAATTTAATCTCCTTCGGGCGTAAACATCGGCCAAAGTGTTAATAGGTTATAATAAACAAATAGTTCAGAACCTTTCAAAAGGAGGAAAAAATAATTTCATCATTCTCAAGCAAATATTTTGGCTGGCTTATAGCGCTACTCATAGTCCTCCTCGGTGGCTGGTTCCTACTGCCAGATGGATATAATGCGGCAATCGCAATTCTGGCACCTTCACTTGGAAACTTCGTGAGGCCAACAATGGTTATGGTGAATCTACTTCTCGTAAATCCGATGAATAGTTTCATAATGGTCGCAGTTTGGGCAGGAGCTGGTTTTATCGGGGGTATAATGGCAGGCACTAAGAAAGGTGCCTTTGTTGTTGGACTAATGGTTTGGCTGGCCTGTATAGGCGTTGCTGCCTTGTGTGTATTCCTACTAATTCAAGGTGGTCTATCACTTGGTGCATTTGTAATCCCACCAGGTTCCTCATTGATTGACTTACTGGGGATTCCACTAATACAAGGTGCAATAGATCAAATCCTACCAATGATCTCAGGTTTGGGTGGAGGATTTGATATGTCCAGTATCATGACACTACTCATGCCTTTAGTAATTTGGTTCTTAACACCAATTATCATTGTAATTGTAACTGGAATACTCGGTGCAGTTGTTAGACCAAAGGAGGATTTCTAAAATGAAACTTAACTACAAGCACGCAATTGTTGTCCTAGCTATGGCATTCCTATTTGCATCACCCGCTATTGCAGCAGCTAATGCTAATGAAGCTGTTATAGCTCAGGATATTGGATCAGAATTCATCTTTAATTTAATAAATAATGGTGCGGAGGTTGTCTTCACATCAATCGATGAACAAGGTACTCCTACTGTTGTTTATGCACAGCTAGGTATTCCTGATAGTGCATTAGGTCTAGATCAAACCGGACCGGGTCAGATGTACGAGGGATGTGTTGCCATGGCTCTGATAGCTACGCAAGGTGAACTTCTAGACTATATCTTGGACCTTGTTGGTGGACCACTCTTGAACCTTACTGGTGAGGGAGGTGCAATGAATGCCGCTCAATTCGGTGAAGGTGGATTCGACGTTAACTCAATCTTAGATATGATTGGGACAGATTTCAGTTTACTCGTCAATATATTCTTTGACCTTACTGAAGCTCAGGCAGCTGCCAATATGGGAGCAATTCGAGCACATCTTAACACCAACTTTCAATTTGGATTCGCTGAATTGCTGACTCTACGAGTTGACGAAACTCTATTCCCACCAGAGATGGATATTACACTCCCATTTGATGCAATAGATCTCTTCATCTATCAAATCACAAATCCATTTGCTGATGCGATAGAAAGCGTACTTGGCGTAATGGATGATACTGGTTTTCTCAGTGTTATTGACCAAAGTGTCTTTACAACAGCAAGAGCATCTGGAGCTGGGTTACTAGCAGTACCTGACATGGGTTACCTCATGGACTTAATTGGAGGTTTCATGGGTGATGGAGAACCTTTTACAGCATCTTCATTCCTGTTATCTCAGTTGCCAGACCTTGATGGTCCTTTGGCTATTGCTGGTGCAGGTTACATTGGAGACCAAATTCTTTCAACTACATCAGATGAAATCAAAATATTCGAGGACTTGCTGGGTAAAGCTCCCTTGACAAATGTTAATGGATTCACTGATGGTCAATCACTTGTCGCAGCTATGCTTCCCCCTAATGTCAATGTTACAGGATATTCTCCTGAAGCTGAGGCTCTCAATCGAACATACTATGACAGTGATGCCGGTGTAGTATTCTGGAATGCAACAGCATTCGGAGCCGAGAACGATTATACTATTAATTTCGAACCAGGTGCATTCCCACCATTGATTGTAATTGATAGAACTTTCTCACCTACCACACTGACTTCTGGTGGAACTGTTACTGTGAATGTTGGTATTCACAATGAGGGAGTTAATCCAATCTATAACATAACTTTGGATGATTCCTCAATAAGTACCACATATCCAGGTATTCCAGTTACTGGAACTCAGACTGCGACTTCAGCAGTTCTTGCTCCTGACGCCTGGTTGAACATCACCTACACTGTAACTTTCACCAATGAAGGTGGATACGTGTTCTACCCAGCTACAGTTGAGTATGATTACGAAGGTGAAACATATACCAAGAGAACTCATACAGATGGATTTTCTGTTAGTCCAGATCTTGCTGGATTATTGACGCAGATGATCACTGATGGTATGCCCTATACTGGAATAGCGGTTGGAGTAGTTGGACTGGGTGCAGTCATCAACATTGCAATGATGGCTCGTGGAAGAGGCGCTGGCGGTTCATACCAAGTATAAACTAGAATATAGATAGTCCCAGAGAGTTCATTCTCTCTGTGGATTATCCTTCTCTTTCTTTTTTGATCCTATTTCAATTACAGCATGTTTATTTTGAACGGAGAATGTGCATATTCTATGCCTCTTAAAGACGAGTTGAACGGATATTTACGGTTACCTAGAACATTCTTTGGCATTCCAAGACCCGAAACAGGTGACCCAGATGTTGGTGTCATTGGAGTTCCTTACGATATGACATCAAGCTATATGCCAGGACCTCGATTTGCCCCTGATGTAATTCGTCAAGCTACAGACAGTGAGCGGGTTCATAGTTACTCCCTTTCTCTAGCTCGGAAAGATATTGTCGATATACCCTTGACAAAAAGAATCACGCTAGAAGATGTAGGTGATTTGGAGATAACTCTACGACTTCCAGAGGCTGCAGTTGTTGACATCTCTGAAGCATGCTCCAAACTTGCTATGAGGGAAAGTAACCTCCTTTTCTTGGGAGGAGACCATTTCATAACTTATCCCATTCTCAAAGGTCTCAAGAGAGGACGACCGGGGCGTTACGGTCTCGTACACCTTGATTCACATGCGGATCTTCATTCAGACATGGGTGGATACGAGCTATCACATTCAACAGGCGTAAGAAGAATGGTTGATGAAGGCATATTGTTGACTGATGACATTGCTGCGTACGACTTGCGTTCTGCAATTCCTTCCCATAGAGAAGAAATGACTGGGAGTAAAGCACCGATTTCGTCAAAGAAAGAATTCCACAAACGTGTTAAAGAGATTGGAAAACAAGTTGATTTTCTCTATCTTACAGTTGACATAGATGTCCTTGCTCCTCAAATTGCCCCAGGAGTAAGCCATCCTGAATCAGGAGGTCTCTCGATGGTCGACCTTGTTGAGCTTCTCATATCCTCTTTTGATACAGGGAAGATTCGTTATGCTGATGTTGTCGAACTCAATCCGATGGTCGATCCCACAGGAATTACCTCAATTGCTGCAAGAGATATTGTAAAAGAAATTCTCACGGGTTTTGCTAACCATAAGTAAATCCTGAACAGAGATTTCAAAAAATCACTCGCTATTAACGAGAGAGCAGTATATCGATTAGAAAGAAGTGAATCGTAAGATGTTCATTGAAGGAGCTGAATAAGTGAAATCTCAAGTTGCACTAGTTGATATACGGGAACATAAGAATAACTCACTTGCAGAGGGTTTGAAACTAATTGGTGGAATTTCAAAGCTAAACAAATCAAATCATGATGTTATTCTGAAAGTGGGTGTTTATTCACCTGATTCCAACCATCACACAACCGTAGATGTTACTGGTCAAATAATCAAGGCTTTCGATAAAGCCCGAAGGATTTACCTCACTGAATCAGATAGTTACAAAGGAACAGGCTCGGATAGGCTTCTGATATGGAAGAAGTTGTTCTCAGACACCGTGATTCCATACAATCTTTCCGAAGACAGTGATACACAACCAGTCAAGATCAATACTGATGTGATGGATCTCACTCTCAACCTACCTAAGAAACTCTTCAAACCGAGGATTTTCGTAACGACTCATGTATTCCGAACCTATAGCAAAGGTAGCGTCCTCAAGAACCTCTTTGGACTTGTACCAATAGTAAAGAAAGCAAAATTCCACAAAAATGAGATATTCAATACAATGCTACCTGACATTACTGAAGCTATTGGAGGAATCGATCTAGCAGTTTTAGATGGAAAATACCTTCACGAAGGTCTTGCAACACCAGTCAAAGTCAAGACAGACCTTCTTGTTGTTGGTACGGATGCAGTAGCTTTTGAAACAGTAGGGTACATGCTCTTAGGAATGAAACCACATAAACTGGAAACAATCCAATCATTTGCAAGACGTGGACTTGGTGTGGGAGATTTCGAGAATATCAAGATTCTAGGAGCTTCATTTGAAACAATGAAAGGACGAGTTGCAGGTGCACTTGCCGAAGCAATGAGGCTAATGGCGGAACAACCAAGACGGTTCTCACCACCGAAGACAATTGATAACCTCATCAAAATTGGATTCTTCAAATTACCCAACAAACGAACTTTTGATGACGTGATGAAACAATTGGAAAAAGATGACTCTCGAGCTGTAGACAAGCGTGCAGAGATACTAGTTACTTTACGAAGAAGAGTGAAAGGGAAAAAGCTTCAAGGTGAGAAAGGACCTGACGGGTGGATTTTTTGGGTTGAGCAATAACAGAAGTTTTAAGTAGTAATTGCACATAAAAATATTGAGAAAAATGACCCTTTCGAGTGAGAAAACTGCAGATGAGATCAGTGCGCGAGCTAGCTCCTCATTACGTGTGTTAGGATTCGGTGCTCATGAAACTGCAGTAATTCTTGCCCTAAATCAACTTGAATCTGCTACAGTTGCAGATCTTTCAACAGAAACTGGAATTCATCACGCAAATTTGTACGCAGTGCTTGATTCTCTTGTTGGAAGAGGTCTGGTAGTACTCCTTTCAGGTAGACCGAAAGTCTACCAGTTTTCTCCATTAGCACATGTCAAAGAGATGTTTTCAATGAAATTGGATCAACTCTTACATGACCTCCAAAAATTACAAGATACTCGGGAATCAACCGGTGTAATCCCTTCACTGATCTATAC
>JAEOSL010000078.1 GCA_016840385.1 Candidatus Thorarchaeota archaeon
CAATAAGAAATGAATCAGGTATAGCAAAATACTTGTTACGATCATTAAAACATATCGGAGCGAATATTGACACACTATCCAATTTGTTGTTAGCACTCCAGCATTGCATTAAAGAAGAAGGCAAACCCGTTGTTATCGTTATCGATGCGATAAATGAGAATAGAGATATTGAAAGTACAAATGCTTCACTTGAGCAATTTCTAGATGATGTAAGCAATTATCCAGAAATTAAAGTTATTATTTCTTGCCGTACAGATTATTTAAAGAGATTTAGCTTTCATCACGAGCGAGCCAATCTGAAATTGATTAGAGGACTTCTCCATAGATTCAATTCTGATGAAGTACGCCGCGCAATCCCACTTCATCTAAAACATTTTCGAATAAATGCTGATTTTTCAGATGCAGCATTGGATGCCTTATCAATGCCATTCGTGTTGAGGATGTTCTGTGAGGCACATGGAAACACCGAAAATCGTAGAGTCATTCAAAAAGGATATTTCCAAGATATTCTACTTCATAAATTATTTCTCAAATATGAAAAGAGAAAATTTAAAGATCTTCATAAGAAATTTCCAACAGAATTCAGAGAACAGCGACCGTTCCAGAAATGTCTTCTGAAAATTGCTAAGTTGATGTTAGATAATAATGACAATCGTATCAGAATTGAAGATTTACCTGAAGAGTGCGAATCCATTGATGCCAAGGATTCACTCTATATCAGATTACTAGATGAAGAGATATTCTTTGAAGAAACTCCAAGTGATACAGAAACATATGTTCAATTCACATCAGATACATATCGAGAGTATCGACAAGCAAGATACTTGCATTCGCTATACGAAAAATCAGTAAGTGAATTCACTCTATTCATCAATAATCTAATCTCGAATAGTTCCAGAATTATGTCAGAAGGTTTGTTGAGATTTCTTTTTGTTGAATTAAGACTAAAATCCAAAATCAATTTGTGGGAAATTATTACTTCCTCTGATGCTATTACAGGAAGTATCGAAGGATTAGCACAATTAGAGGCTGATGAGATTCAGGATAAAGATGAGATTTTCATCAAATCAATGATTGAAACTGAGTATGCCAGAATCTTCAATTTGACGTTTCGTAAACCAAGTTCACCGGATTGGAAGCTTGGTCTCTCTTTGCAAGACCAGTTACTCTCCGATATGACCAGTGTGAATAGAGATCTCATGTTTGGATCATTCATTTGTGAGAGTCGAGATTATGTAAACAATCAAATTATTTGCAAGCTTCGTGATATAGGAAGCACAATTGATAAAGAGATTGATTTGAGAAAAGCAAAACCACTTGTAAAATCTGCAATTTGGCTTCTGGGGTCAAATGTCGAAGGTCTTCGATATGCAGCAAATCTTGCACTTCTTGAACTTGGTATTCATAAACCTGAATGGATGCTTGATCTGATACGGAAACATTGGACTGTTAATGATTATTATATTCGTGAACGTCTCTTATCATTGGTTTATGCACTTAGCATTATCAATCCAAAAATTGCAGTTTCGTGTGCAGAAAAGGTAAATGAGTTGTTTTTAGATGATTCTTCAGAACATTACTCAACCCACTTCATGGTCCGTGAATTCGCAAGGGATATAGTGCTAACAGCATGTGAAAGTGATTTACACCTGTTCTCAAAATCTCAGATTGATAGAATTAAGAGGATCAACCGACCAATAGATACAGCAAAACATGAACCTAGTAAAATACGTCCCGATGAAACGCAGACTGGATTCTCTAATTATCCGATTATGATGGATATGAAAATATATGAATTTGGTCATATGGCTCACGATTTTAACAGGCATAGATGTGATGCTACTGATATAGCAATTGAGATAATTCGTAAACGAGGATATAGTGAAGATCATTTCGGAGATATAGATAGAGAGATTTCCAATAAATATTGGAACTATCCAAATGATGATGAGGTTCCGACGAAAATTGAACGATTTGGAAAAAAGTATGCTTGGCAGGCATATCGGATTCTTCAAGGAGAATGGATTGACACTCTGCCATTTGTTTCAGAATACGAAGAAGATTATCTTAGATTTACACAGCGTGAATTCGACCCATTATTTCCAAAAACGGACCAGATACAATTCAATCTCGGAATAGATATGTTGGGGGATTTGCCTTTAGACCAATGGCTTAAGCAACCACCCCCACCAATCGAACGAATTGTCCTTAGAAAGGATGATTGGGTAGTAGTTGGTGGAAACATCATCCAATCTATCGGGGAGAATCGACGTGTTGCTTTAGGAATCGAATCTTTTTTGATCGATTCTTCTGTTGCTCAATCAAGAATTAATGAGATTCAGTGTACTAATTATTCGAACATGCACAATACAATACATCACTTCTGCTATAATCATGAGATACCATTACGTTGGGAATTGGACTTTGATGGTCTATTGTGGACATGTACAAGTGATGAAGTGAATGAATTATTTGTGATGTCGGGAAGGTCGGAATACAGACTCGGTAAAGGGTTCGCAAGATATGCTCTACGAGCGGATTTCGTTCAAAAGATGGGATTGAAACAAAAACCTCGGACAATGAATTTCACCACTGATGGTGTTAGTGATGCTGTCAAAACTCAAAGTTGGATCTTCTCTCAAAGTGAACCATTATATCATCCTGAAAGAGGAGAATGGATTCTGGTTCGGTCCGATTTCTTGAAAGATTATCTACAAAGAAAGAATAAACAGCTAATTATCAAATTAATTGTTGATCGTTGGGGGAAAGAGAACAAGAGAATCAGGAAAATATCATATGACACATATCATATTCGATAATACATTCGAGGCAAATCAAACAACAAGTAGAAGGACTGAAGATTAATGATGAATAGCTGCACTACTTGTAGTACAATAGCATCACTACAGTGACACCAATCAATCATAAACATGAAAATAATTATTTAGAATCTTCTATAGTACTAATATGATTCAGAAAGAAGTGCTGTCCGGTTTTGGTTTCAATCCAAATAAGTGAATTCCAGTGCCCTCAATCATATCTATGATGTCTGTTATTCCTCTATCTGGTGCACACCTATCTAGTATAACAAGAAAACCCAAACATTGATTGTTTCTTTCACACATTTTCTTGAGCTTCTGAATATCATAGCCTATTCGTTTGATATTCCCTGATACTCTGACTTTGAATTCAATGACAGCTCGAATTCCCTTGAATGGATATGATGGTAGACGCCAATATCGTAAAGCGTTTCTTTCTCCTTTTGCTTTCTCTATTGCCTCTTTCCAAAATTTACATTCAGTATCGATCACGCAGAGATCAAAACGAGTGCCAGTGTTTCGATCTGCTTTAAGCCAGACATATTCAACATCTTTTTTATTATTTTCATCTTTGTTTCTTTTCCGAATAACCCGAGACTTCGTCGCACTCAGTTTTTTAAATGGTCTTATTTCACTATGAACTTGAAACTTTCCTAGTTCTCCATCGAGGAGAGAGAATACCTTTGCCACGAGGTCACTCTCTGTTAACATGAACTGGATATCATTCCAGTAGGATTCTGTAACATCATTCAAAGCAGATTTAATTTTCCGAAAAATCATTTTCTGCTCACTATTCAAAATAGAAGACATCATTGTTCTTTCTTCCTCTCTTTTTCACGCTCTCTCTGTTTGTTCATATAACGGGGTAGCGAACACACAGCAATGTGGTAGGAGGGGGAGTTATGTTATGTAATGAGGGTATGTTACGAAAACTAAGCTGTGTGCTCACCAATGATCCACGCCAACTCCTACAAGTAATAGTATCTATGACCTTGCTAATAAATTCATCATGCGTAACCTCTGTGTGGTGCTTTTCAATACTCAATAATACAGATTATTGGAAGATGTCATAATGTGTAATGTACACGATGAACGAGATGCATGGATGATGCTCATGGATCTCTCTACTATCACTAGGGATCTATTAGACAAACTAGAGGAAGATGCTAAGCGTCAGGTGAACACTTCTCTAAACCTGAA
This sequence comes from Candidatus Thorarchaeota archaeon, assembly GCA_016840385.1. The sequence continues at coordinate 4,020 of JAEOSL010000078.1, forward strand.
GAATATCACCGGAATAGACAAGCAGCGATACTTTGCCCTTAAGGTGATTCAATTACTGAAGAAGACCCATCAAGAGTTTGATGCTGCATGGGGTCGATAGTTCTTGGTGCTGTCAATTTTCTTCATTTCTTAATTTTGTTAGGAAACTCCTGAATACCTGCAAAACAAGGCCTTCATTGATAGTGATTTCCTACTTATAGCACATTAAATACAAAATAAAGTGATGATAATGCCATTTTAGTTTCATAGGACCAACATAACTTTTCAAATTCAACTATATTCTATATCAAATCCATTTCAACATCAACTCAAGACCTAACTAATCATGGGTATAGTAAATAGTAGGAGTAGAGAAAGAAATGTCATCAGTAACAAGTACGTCAAGTTCACACTCGGTAGAGAGGGATGCAAGCTCACAGGTTCTTATTCATGTGATCGAGAAGTTGCAGGATGAAGACCGACAAAAAGTGAGTCCTTTCTTTACGCAAATCGAGAATTATTACCATCAGCGCATGGATGAAGTCCATCCCCATCGAACAAAGCGGAGGAAGCTGGCCATTGTCAGGGCAGCCGCAGCGTATGATGCTTTTCTAATGTTCGAGAAACGTACACGCGTTAAAATCAGAACTCAATTCATTTCGGAAGCATTGGGTGTTGCAATTTGTAGTATGAATGCAACATGGAGAGCACTATTTGATTCACGAGTTAAGGTAGACCTTTCACGAGTGACAGGCATATACGTGACTGATCAGAAGATACCAGAGATCGTGACCATGATAGTTCATGCATTACAAAAGGCTCTGGAGAAGAATACTCCGGAAACAGATACATGGTTCAAGACTATTGAAACACTGGCGATAGCACTCATAGAACAGACAAGTGTGGACGGATACAGACCTGAGGTTATTGCTGCCGCGGCAGTATATGGAGCAGTACAACATGATACGGGAATCTCTGTTGTTTCGATTGCTAAGCAGGAGATAGATTATGCATGTACCTATAGTGCATCTGCAATCAACCAAGCGTGGGTTGAACTCTTCAAAGAAAGGAGTATTTCAAGTATCGAGTGATACAGGAGTAAGAAGAAGATGGTAGTTTGGGATGTTGACTCATACTCTGGTTTTGACCTTAGTGAGGATGAGAGTGATACTATCTACATGATGAGTCCAGAAGAACTACTTGAACGGGCCAAGGACCTTGAGGGAAGACCGAAGAAGAAACGAGTTGCATCTGATGCCTACCTGCATCTTGCCCGACGGTACATAGTGCTCAGAAAAGGAGATGCCGCACTTAAGATACTCAAGCATGCAACCGACCTGAATTCAAGTAATGGACAGGCGTGGTTTCATCTGGGTATGCTGTACCGTGAAGAACACCAGTATCATGGTGCCAGTCATTGTTTCAAGAAATCTCTCAGATTTCGGCCAAAGGTAGTCGAACACTGGGTGGAGCAGGGAGTCGTCAAGTACATCTTGGGAGAGTGGAACGAAACTATTCGATTCTTGCGCAAGTCTCTAGAGATAGAACGAACTTCGCGCGGTCTTCAATATCTGGGACTCGCACTCTTTGAGGTTGGGGAGAGAGAAGAAGCACTAATACATCTTCAAGAGGCACACGCGCTGGCTCCAGAGGACCAGCAGATAATGTTCTCACTGGGAATCTTGCTTTTCCGCGAAGGAGAAGTAGCAGAAGCAAGAGAGCTACTTCAGAGTTCAGTTGAACATCCGAAGCATCAACGGAAGAAGGTGCAATTGAGAATTCGAGATGCTCTGGACATTGGGAATGAGAAGGTCGAAACATGGATGTGTCTGGGCGATATTTTTGAACGTATTGAGCGAGAATGGGAAACCACTATCATCTATGGGATTGCTACACGTGTTGACCCAAAACACGCTCAGGCTTGGTTCCAACTTGCGCAGGTACAACACAACTATGAGCTCTATGAGGGATGTATTTTGCAGGCGTGGATGTGTGACCCTCGCGACCCTGATATTCTATATGCTCACGCTGAAACTTTCTACGAAGCTGGGCTGACAAAGGATGCTCTAGATATGTTCAATGAGGTCCTTGCGATGAGACCAGACCATAGTGGAGCACTATTCAGACAAGGGGAGATACACGACGAGTTCGAGGAAGCAGAGAAACAAGGACATGCTCCATATCTGGGTGAGTACGGATGTTATGTTCCTGATGAAGCGTATGATGATTATTAGATATGAGAGGATGAATGAACATGACTGTAGATAATGAAGAACGAGAGCTGACCGGTAAGCGACTCAGTGAAGACGACATGATGTATTTCAGATGTTATCGAGACCTTCTATTCAGACATGCCCCTTCACAACGTGAGAGAGACCTTGTAACTACAACCTTTGAACACCTAGTGACAGAGGGCGTTGGAACACTGGAACAGGAGATACTAGATGCAATCGAGACGGAACCAACCTCCCTTCACTGTATCCTACTCACTATGGTCTACTTTGCATCTGAGCGATACGGGAGTGGTTACGAGCTTGTGGGAAAGGCTCTTTCTCTTGAACCAGAATTCGTTCCTGCAATCAATATCCTTGCAGAGGTACGAATCCTTGAGAAGAATATTGATGATGCCATATCGATACTTGAGAAGTCTATTGTTCTGGACCCTGACCAGTTTCAAGCACGTCATATGCTAGCGGATACCTACCGACAGACTGGACAACATGAACATGCACTAAGGGTTCTTGACCCATTGCGAAACATGACTCCTGAAAGTCCTGACCTGTGGATCTGGTTGCGAGCGAGTCATGAAGCTCTGGGAACAATCCTTCTCTTTCAGAACCAACTACTGGACACCACAGAGCATCATCCTGATTGCTACATGGTCTGGTTCCAACTTGGCTATCATTACGTAGCTATCAGTAGATTGCAGGAAGCACTTGATGCATTTTCGAGGGCCAATGTACTATGTCCAAATGACGCAGGGATCTTGTCGAATATGGGACATGTCTTTCATCGAATGAGAAACTATGAGGCTGCAATACAGCATTTCAGGAGGGCAACACGACTCGATCCTACTCATGCAAGCTCATGGATGAATCTTGCTACAACATTGTTTCAGATGGATCGACAGGATGATGAGTATCGCGAAGCACTCCAGAGAGTAGCAGAGCTAGAACCCAACATACTGGATAGAGCTACCTTCTATCGCTTGAAGGATGGAGTAGGAGTTCCATCAGGCTACAGAGGTGAGTCAATGTGAGCTGGTACATCTGCTCAAACTCAGGACTCACACAGGACAAGTGTGTGTGTCTGGATTGCGACCTGTGGACTCATCGGTTCAAGTTCATCTGTATTGATGCCGAGGATATCAAGATGTTATCTCGACTATGGAAGGGCAGGTGGAGTTCTTCAAAGAACTGAAGGAGAAAGGGTACCAGATTACAAAACCTCACGATGATTATATGATGATCACTCCACCCTATAGAGAAGGTTTCTACTGGGCTCGATGTAAGGGATGTTACGAAATCTTTGAAGAAGAAGAAGGGTGTAACCAACGACTCTGTAAGAAGTGTAGTGAGGGAGAGTGAATGAATAGTTATTCTTCGAACACAAAGGAGAAGGGATTTCCGGGAAAATACACTGAAACAATAGATTACACAATGCTTCTGGAAAAGGGGCAGGAACTCTTCAATGATGATGATAGAAGAGAAGAAGCAAAGAATCACTTCGAGGCGTCTACTTCAGTGACTGAGATACTGAACTTTGTTGAAGAGTTTGTCAAGATAATTGAACCACACACGGGGCTACGCACACTACTAACGATTAGTTCAATATCTGAGGAAATCGAATCGGTCCACCTTCTCACAACACCATACGTTACCGGTGAAGGTCCAAAGAAGGTAAGAGTTCAGACTGCTGAATTAGTGAACCGTAGACTTGAGCTGGAGATACGTTCAGATATTTCTAAGAAGGACAACAAGGTGGACATTGGTAGTCGCTACATTCTGACACAGCCTTCTGGGAGTATTTGCTGACTCAATCGGAGAATATTTTCTTACTCAGTTAGTTAGACAAGGGGTAGTTCATTTCTGTATCAAATGGGTCCATTCGAGAATCAACGACGAAGACGGAGCTAGGAAATGATATATATCCAATAGACCAGATGGAATCTAGGAAACGAATAATGGACCGAAAATCGATGACTAAGATTGACTTAAGGGGTTTGAAAAAAATAGATCTATCTGGCAGAGGATGGATTGAGATAGAGGGCGAAAATAGTAAATTCGGTCTGTATTTTGATGGAGCCGACATCATGAAGATAAAGCATTCCCTCTATGATACAGGAATAAGTAGAATCGATGATGATAATTCATCTATTACAGAAAAGGAAGCTGAAATCATCATTGAATTGTACAAAGAAGATATATGACTAATTCGCTTGGTTGGTGTTCAAAATGACAAAAGAGAGACTCTGGCTCGGATTCAAGCTGGATAAAGATGGGAAAAGAACCGAGGAAAGATTTGAGATAAGCGCGGACCTCTTACGGCGGCATGGTGGTGTGTTCGGTTCGACGGGGTCCGGGAAAACAGTCCTCTCCAAGGTAATTCTTGAGGAGGCGGCGATGCTAGGGATTCCAATCCTCGCTTTTGACCCGCAAGGCGACATTGCATCTCTTATGTTACCTGGGGACCCAGCTGAATTGAAATCTAAAGGGGTCCCACCTGAGCGACTCAGTGAGTTCATGAAACGATCTGTTGTCAGGGTATACACACCAGCAAGCAGCAAAGGATTAGCCATCTCAATTAACCCATTGAAGCTCCCAGATAGGAATGCAGACGAAGACGATATCATTAGACTCCTTGATAACTCAGCACGGACCCTCGTGAAGGTTCTCATGAAAGTTGCAGGTCTCTCACGTTCGTGGGAAGGAAAAGCATTTGCAGCAATCTACGAACTTCTCAGAACAATTTGGGAAGGAGAGAAGACGGATGTTGATGAATTATCAGAATTAGCGGACTTGCTTGTAGGAAACGCAGAAACAGTAGGTGTCGATCTCGAACCATTTATGAAATTTAGTGAGCGACAGACACTTGCTACAAGAATCAGAAGCCTGACAGTAGGCTCTTCACAACTCCTCTTCAAAGAGGAGGGAAATATCGATTTTGACTTTCTTACTAAACCTGTGAATGGAAAGACACCGATCAACGTGATTTTCCTCAAGACATTGAGAAGCGAAGAAGAGAAACATTTCTTCATTGCAATTGTACTAAATCAGCTCTATTCGTGGATGCTTAGACAAGGTTTCACTGAAAAACCAAGATTGATGATATTCCAAGATGAGGCTGCACCATTCATTCCTGCAGGTATGAGAGCTCCTGGGCCTAAGGAAACATATCTACTACTCTTCAGACAAGCTCGTAAATACGGTATTGAATGCTTGATAGCAACTCAAAGTCCGAAAGATATTGATTACAAAGCATTTGAGCAGTTCAATACGATTGCATCAGGAAGAATCAGTAGTGAACAATCGCTTAAGGTGCTTGAACGAATCCTTGAACCGATTGCTGGTGAGAAAGAATCAGAAGAAATCATTACCATGCTTCCGGGTCAACAAACGGCTAGTTTCATCTTCTCATCTGCAGATCTCAAACCCAAGGTCAACAAAATCGGTGTAAGATGGCTTCTAACCAAACACATTACACTCACAGAAAAAGACGTTCAGATGCACATGAGCAAGCTTCGGGCAGAACAAGAGAAAGTAATGAAGCAACTAGAGGCATCAAGGACTGCTGAAGAAAAAGCAGCAGCAGCAGAAAGGGAAAAGAAGCAACTCGCAAAGCAGAAGGAACTTGAAGCAAAAAGAAAAGAAGCTGAAAAGAAACGTCTTGCAGAACAAAAGGCTCTCGCTAATGAAGCAGCTCGAAAGGAAAAGGAAAGACAAATCTCAGCAAAGAAAGCCAAGTTCGAGAGCGCAAAGGATACTGAAAAGGTCTTTGAGAGCCGAGGTAAAGCAGGGAAAATTTCGTATGACGACATCGTCAACGGATTTGTTGCCAGAATTGAAGCGATAGCAAGAAGGACCTTTGGTTTGCAATTCCTAAAAGAATTAGTCAAGAGAGGAGAATTACACTATGAGAAATCAATGTCATACTACCTCACTGAAACCCGAGAAGCAATCAAACAAGGTCTAGCAAAGAAATTCAAGAAAGAGATTACGAAGAAAGGTAAGACAAAGAAAGTAGACTATCTCAAATACGAATTCGAGTACATGCTACAACTAGTAATTGAAAGCATGGGAATCCGAGAACCAGACTATGTGGATGAATCTCGCTTGAAGAAACAATTCGAATTGATGGTGAAGAAAGCCAACAAGAACAGTCTACTTGAGAGAATTGTTCTTGGAGAACCTTTCCTAGAATTCTAAGATTGCGACCTGAAGAAAACTGGCTCAGACACAGTGCCTTCGAGCCATCGATCAATCATATCGAGTGTAATCTTTAGTGCATCCTCCATCACAGTTCGCGTAACGGCTTCAGCACCATATAGAAGGACAAGTGCGTTGCGGGTATCCCTTGTGATCATTGTACGTTCTGAATCATGTGTTGCATACCCAAAACAAACTATATTCTTCTCATCAGCAACAACAATCTCTCTTCCACGACAAGTAATGGTCTTACCCCCAATTCGTTGGAACACCTCTCCCTTGTAAGCAATTCGGATAACCAAGTCACCCTCCAATTTCGACGCATCAACCAGACCAATGGGAATTTTATGATATGCGGAGGCGAGGTTAATTATGTCTACAATATCTGAAATTCTCCAGAGATTGAGACCTTTGAGAACCCTCCGTAATACTGCTTCACTAGATACTCTAAGCTTTGTTGGATCCATTCCAAAAGTCCAGTATAAGTCGCGATATGAACGGAAGAGAGGATCATCCTTAGCATCCTCAAGAGTCATCTTAGACCGAATTGTATTGAAAATCTCCTGTTCATACTCCTCAAAGGAGGATGTAGATTTTCCAACTTTCAGCTCCTCGACATTGAAAAGTGCAACTCTGAGATTTGCTCTATCTATTTCAAAATGGATTCTAGTTTCATTACCACGAGCCATGAATTTCTGATATACAAAGTTCCCTTTGAGTATTGTGAGTAGTCTAGAGTTTCGATATCAATTCGTCAAGAGCTTGGACAGTTATGGAAGGTGTTGTATCCAAGTCACCAGACTCAAAGTTAATGATATTGTCTGGACGATGAACTAGTATTGTCGTCATTCCTGCAGCATTCCCACCAGCGATATCCGAACGAGGATTATCACCAACCATTACTGCATCAGCTACTTCGAAACCAAGAATCTTCACAGTTTCTTCTACAATCTCCGGAAGTGGTTTTCCAACAGTTACAGATTTTTCACCTGTAGCATGTTCAATAGCAGCCACAATTGATCGTTCTCCAATGTACATATCTTCATCTCCGAGATAGATTCCAGGATAATCGCGACTACCACTTATACAGATGATTGGTGCTCCATTCTTTACCATTTTTGTTGCAAAATTAAGCTCACGAAATGTCATACCGCGATCTGCGCCGACTACAACATAATCGATTGGAGGATTGTTAGTTACATCAAGACCTCTTGCAATGAAATCTTCCTGTGCGCCACCCTCTCCAATGACGAAGCATCGTGCTCCAGGTTTTCTATTGTGGATAAAAGCAGCAGCAGCAGCCCCTGCAGTATAGACGTTCTCAAGAGGTATGTGAAAACCAGCCTTCTCAACAGCTTGATGCACTTGCCTTGATGAGAGTCTTCCGACATTTGTGAGAATTGCTAGCGTAACTCCTTTCTTCTCGAGAGCTTTCCAGAGCTTCAAAGCATCCTCAAATGGAGTTGGATGCTCTACATCGTAAATCATGGTATTGTCAACATCAAAAACCCATAATGTCTTCTTACTGAGGTCCATTCAATCAGCTCCCGAAGATTCGGGCTTAACGGTTAAAGAAAAATGTACCTACTGACAATGAAGATACTCATTCACCATTAAGGAGAGGGATGCAACATAGAAAAGTGAAAGTTTCGGTTCCTTCTCGATTATCGTAACCATGAGGTTCTTCAGATGGAACAAAAACAACATCATCCTTCTTCGCAACTCCACCAAGGTCTCCAATAATCTTAGCTTGACCTTTTAGAACGAATATCTCATGTTCCTCTGCGTGGGTATGAAGAGGAATGATTCCACCAGGTGCAATCTCGAAACGTCTCAATGCATAGGTCTTTGCACCAGTCTGTCTTCCAACTAGCCATCGTACTGTAGTTTTCTGTGAACCAGCCATCTCTACATCTTTGACTTCACGTTCTTTGTAATTGACAACGTACATGGATACTGTTCTCCTCAAATGGCGTTAGCAGTTACCTGCTGCATTATGGCACTTCCTCCGAATGCATAATATTAGGTTTCGGTTATGTACGTCCATCGCTCAATCTGGAAGTGCACGCCACAGAAAGTTATATCTTCTAAATAGGTTTGATTCTACCGTTGCGTGTATTCGACGCCAACCTCTTGACGAGGGTATTATCATGAGCAGTGAAGAAGATACTTACCTTAGAGCCAAGCTAACTGAAATCAATGGTGCCATTGAGAGACTAACTCAGATGCTGAACAGAATGATCGATGTAATTTCGAAAATCACAGAAGTTCAGGATACTCAAGCAGACCTACAATTAGTAGTGAGTGCTAATGCTGAGAAACTAGATGAAATCCTGGAAGCTGTAAAGAACATTAGTCAAGCAGCTCCAAGTCAACCAAGTGGTCCTTCAATCTCACAGAAAGGCGCAGTTTCGTCACATCAAGCAATTCTTGATACCCTTGAGACCCAGATACGAGATGGTGTCATTGCAAGTGACCTATCAGCAAAAATCAACGAGGCAGCTGAAATGCTCGAGAGTAAGGGAGTAGCGGAATCCCTCACTGTTAAGATGCAACGTTGGACTCGCATTCTTAGAACCTATGGTCGTGTTGACACAATTAGCCCAACCGACATTCAGAAGCTCCGCAATGACATCAAGGAATGGAGCAAAGATCTTTCAAAGATGCGATAACCGCTTTTGGACAATCTTCAAGGGATTCTATACTACTTTAGGGCGATTTATAGGCTTTCAAGTATAGTATTTTTGAGGAAGAAATTAAGCGCCAATGCTAATATAATATATGACGTTTACCCAACATTTAATAGCAAATTGGCCGGTGATTTCGATATTCCTCTGCCGGGAAATTGAGGTGCAAATTCGGAAATGACAACAGATTGGGAACATAAAATCCGTGATACTATTGAAGGATTTCCTGAACCACATCGAGAAGAAGTTTTGCAGTTATGGATTGAGTGGTTAGAAACCAGCCCAGAATCTCCATTATACGAAAGTTGGGTGGCATTTTCTTCAAAGGCGGATGATGAACAAGCTTTGTACACAGAGCGTCGTGTTTACTTGAAGAGAGTAAAGAATGATTTAAGAGATATTGAAATTCCTCTCAAGGGATGGCAAAAAGCAGCAAAAGCACTTGCTGCAGTTGCGAGTGTCTTCTTAGTCCTCTTCCTAGCTCTGTCTAGACTCTTTCGTGCTGCTGAATAAACGAGCACTTAGACTCTCATTATATCAGAGAGTCCCACTTATATTACAGAAATAGAGAATTTTCTATGGAGTACAATGGAGAATCTACTTGAAACCCTACCTGAATCGATGGTTGACTTGTTGAGAGCAGCCGTTCTTGCAACAAAGAAATCGAAGAAAGTGATGGCCTTCTCTCACATAGATGCGGATGGCATCTCAGCTCTTGCAATTATTGTTCGAGCGCTGGAGCATGAGGGTAAGGATTTTGAGTGGAAGAACATCCATCAAATAAACTCAGAATCCATAATTGAGATCAAGCACGAAGTTGAGCGATTCAAACCAGACGTTGTGATCTTCAGTGATTTTGGTACAGGGCAGTTCAATCTTGTGAAGAATCACATTGCAGTTATAGACACTGTAGAACAAGTAATTATTCTGGATCATCACTTACCACAAGATCGTGATACCAAAGATGAGCAATCTACTCATCACGACAAGATTATCGAAATCAATCCATGTCATCATGGCATGAGTGGAAGCTATGACGCGTCCGGCTCAGGTGTGGCATTTCTATTTGCTATAGGACTATCACCTGAAAACGTGGAACTGTCAGAGCTAGCAATTGTAGGAGCTACAGGAGACCTACAAGATTTCTACGGAAAAGGTTTCACTGGCGTGAACAAGAATATCATCGAACTTGGAGAAGCATCTGGGTTCCTGAAAGTTACACGTGACCTCACATTCTTCGGAATTAATACACGTCCCTTACCCTATCTTTTGCAATATGCCACGGACCCATATCTTCCAGGTCTAACAGGACAGGAAGCAGCATGCTATAGTTTCTATGAGGATCTCGGAATCCCAATGAAAGATGACCATGATGAATGGAGAACTTGGGTGAGCTTACAATCTAGTGAGAAGCAAATTGTAATCCAACGAATGATTCAGTATGTATTCGAGATGTACAATGATCCGAAGATTGCAAAGGGTCTGATTGGTGATGTGATTATATTACCTAATCGGCCAGAGAGAACTGAGATGCGTAGTGCAAAGGAATTCTCTACATTACTCAATGCATGCGGTAGAAACAAGAGACCTGAAGTCGGGGTCAAGATTTGTCTTGGTGACCATGATGCGATTATTGAAGGTCGGCATCTCCTCCAAGAACACCGTAGAAATTTAGCCACAGCATTAAGACGACTTGAGAATGACGGTTACTCAACTATGGATGGATTGTATCTAGTAAATGACCCAGAAACTCCGGATACCATTATTGGGATTGTCATAGGTATGGCACAAGGTTCACGTATTGTACCGATTGACAAGCCTGTAATCGGAGTTAGCACAAACACTTCTTCTGACAGTCCGTTAGTGAAACTTTCCGGTCGGGCACACAAATATCTGATAAAACGAGGTGTTAGTCTCAAAGAAACCTTCGTTTCAATTGCAGATTTAATGAATGAAAAATATGAAACACTTGTAGCAGAAGCTGGTGGCCATCCAATGGCTGCTGGGGCATTTATCCACAAGGACCATGTTGATGAATTTTTGCAACTAACTTCCGACCATTTAGAGAAGACTCTCAAATCGGAAAAATAAAGAAAAAGGATTGGTGGGGCCATTGGCCCCAAAACTGTATTGAGATTAGTAGTCTTCTGCAGTTAGCGAAGCACCAATGATGCCTGGTATAAAGAGCAGACCGAAAGCTACTCCAAAATCAATAGCGAATGCACGTGCTATATTGAACATCGCAGTGAAGTTGCTTGGATCTCCTGCAAAGGTCAAGATATAGAATCCTAGGAAGAAGAGGACCATTGCGATAATTGATACAAATAGCATTCGTACGCCGCTCTTTGAGATTAAACCAGCAATGAATCCAGCTACACCGAGTGCAACAAGCGGAGAATAGATCCCAGCCATTGCAGCTGTGTATGGGAAGAGGAGTACACCAAATAGAGTCGCCCCCATGACCATGAGGTCACCGGTAATAGTCGCGCTACCTATGATAAGTTGAATAGTAGCGATGTCTAGCGAAAGTATTTGGAAAGCTCCAATCAATACTGCAGTTACTAATGTGATAAGAAGTGCCATTATGGTTCTAAACATTGAAGATTACACATCCTTAGGTTCAAAGACTAACCATTGTATCAACACACGACACGGAGATTCTTATATTTCTTGGCAATTTCTGAGTAAGACAAATTCTCGATACTCACTGATTCATCAATTCTAGAATCGAATCTATTACTGAATTTATCAGTCTAATTATCTCCTCATTTGCCATGTCTTCAGGAAGTTTATCTGGATGAAACCATCCAACTTCTCCTTCTGGAAACTCTGGTTTGGTTTCTTCAGTAATTGCTCTAGCTAGATAGTGGTTAAGAAGGAAATGAAACTCAACTTTGCTATCCTCATCCAGAGTAATGAGGTCAGCTGTACCTACAAACTCTAGGACTTCACACTCAACACCAGTTTCTTCCAATACTTCTCGAAACACAGATTCCTTCTGAGTTTCTCCCGTTTCAACCCCACCACCGGGAATACTCCAAAGACCTTCACCAGGAGGTTTATCGCGACGTGCAAAAAGAATACCTTTCTTGCTCACAACAATCGCACCCACTCCAGGAATCGGGTGGTCAGGATAAGATCGATCGTTCATAACTCACACACCAGTACTAATCAACTGGAAGACCTAGAGGCATGCGAATTTTGGCACCGCATGAATCACAGACTCGAGGAGCATAAACATCGAAGCCTCGAATATAATCATAGGGTAACCGAACTTCGGCTTTGCATTCAGGACATCGTATCTTAACATATCCACGAAGCTCGAAGACAATACGCCAGGCGTTGCGTGCATATTCTAGCTTTCCTTGACGATCATACTCTGCTGCTAAGATGACCCATGGAG
>JAEOSL010000011.1 GCA_016840385.1 Candidatus Thorarchaeota archaeon
GAGGTTCACCCAAGTGATATTCATCAAGTGGCGTGTGTCTTGGTTCAACGGTGACAAGAATCAAAGTGCAGAGTTCTGGCTTCCAAAAGGTGACATTCCAGATATCCATCTGAGAGCTTTGTTTAACCTCGTCGAACTGAGCGCTCATGATGATGGATGCAAGTACGACCTTGTGAAGATTGGGGAGCGTGCTTGTGATTGAGTCCAGAGTTTACCCCCGTTGATTCATGGGAAGAAGCCGAGGAGATGATGGACCAAGCAAACAGGACCGCAAATCAGGCAACCTTGAACTGGCAGTGGGAACTCTTGAATCCGGGTTCCTATGCTATCAGGGTTTCCAAAGGTCTGTTGATCTTCACCGAGATAACCCATGATTATAGCGAGGTGCGGATGCAAGGGTATGGATATGGAAAGCATTACTCCGTTGCATGTGCAGAGGGAGAGAGTGGGGATGCTCACAGGGCGGCTTTTCTTGCTGTGATTACGGATGATATGTTTGAGGCTGCAAAGAACTGTGGTTGGGTCATAACAACTGGGTTTGAAGGATAGAATGATATCTTTCTGCCTTCCTGTAACTGCTGCACATGCTGCTGTGGTGTATTGAGAGGTGTAGAGTCTCTTGACAAACCTCGTGAATACATCAAAACTGATTTTGTCATGGCTGTAAATGCTGATCTCTGTACAGGATGCGAAACCTGTCTTGATAGATGCCAATTTGGAGCACTCAGTATCTCAGAGGATGTAACTGTAGTAGATGCGACTCGTTGCATAGGTTGTGGTGTCTGCGCTATAGTTTGTCCAGAACAAGCAATGGAGATTGTAAAAACAGAACTACCAGAAAAACCACCTTCACCTGAGAATCAGATGGACTGGATGACCCAACGAGCAATGGGTCGAGGCGTGGATCCCTCAGATTTACTGTAACTCGTGAAATTGGATGACCAATCTTAAGAAGCACGAGCGATAAACAATCATAGGACTGGTCATGACATCCGATAGCGACTCAAGCAAAGGTAGGACTAAGACAAAGAAAGGTCGGTCCAAACCATATATTCCGCACCTTGCTGAGTTCTCTTTCGAACCGACTGAAGATTGGAGTCATGACAAAGCAAAGCAGCTCTATACAGAAACCTCTTCTTCCCTCAAAGGATTTGAAATCAACAAAGTGCAATTCACTGAATGCATAGAAGGTATGAAGGGATTGCCAAAATCCTCAATTGATTTGATTGTAGCAGACCCTCCTTTTGGTATCGATTTCGATGGAATGAGTAGTGTCTACAATCGCGATGATTCACATGTAATTCCAGGGTATAGAGAAGCTGAAGGGTCATACGCTGAATTCACAAAAGACTGGATTGCACAACTTCCACGAATCATGAAGAAAGATGCTTCCGCATACATCTTCAGTGGGTGGACCAATCTTGATGCAATCTTAGCTGGTGCTAGTGAAGCGGGTTTGACAACGCTAAACCATCTAATCTGGCATTATCCATTTGGAGTCTACACAAAGAGGAAATTCGTGACAAGTCATTATCATATCGTGCTTTTGGTCAAGAACGCAAAATCATACTATTTCAACAAAATCGAGAACTATCCTGAAGATGTATGGATTGTGAAACGCAAGTATAGAACTGGTCGTGCAAAAAATAGCACGAAACTACCTTTAGAAGTTGTATCCAAGTGTATTGACTTCTCATCCAAGCCAGGAGATGTGATTCTTGATCCATTCATGGGAAACGGCACCACGGCGGTAGCAGCAAAAGCGGCGTTCAGACACTTTATTGGATTTGAAATCAACGAGCAGTTGAAACCCCTCCTGACAAAGGAGATTGGTTCTGTTACACCAGGACAATTATACAAACCTTACAAAGAACGACTTCCTACAATCGAAGAGTTAGCAGAGAAATATCCACGAGCATATCGTGAGTATCTGAAACAAAAGGGTGTGAAATAAGGAAGAGAATCAGTATAGATGTGATAGAAACATGGATCCTGAAGACTTACTTGTTGAACATGGGTCAGAGTTCGACCGACTTGCTGATGTTGCAAGCTCGACTGACGTATTCAGCAGGCAATTTGGAACCGAACTCACCAAGTGGGAATCCACGTTCATGCGTCAATTCAGTCAACGTATTTCAGGTAAAAAATTCCTCTATCGTGGTTTTGTGAAACATACTCGTAACACATCAGTAGTATTGCTGACTCCCAGTCCGTGGTTGATGGAAGGTGAGTTCGTCGTCTTTGGTAGAGACCAGAAACTACCAGAAGATGGATCATATATCGAAGTCACAGGAAAACGTGTTGCAGTTCCGAGTGTCCTTCAAGCAACGAAGGTTGTTCAACGAGCACTCGCTGCAGATTCATACCAAGAACTTCCAATGGAATTCACTGCAGAAATCACTCCCCCAATGAAATTACGCGAATTATCCAATATGCTGTTTGAACATGTGGGAATGGCAGAAGCAAGTAAGAGGGTATTTGCCAGACTCTTTGTATCAAGCCCACCCTACCAGAATGCTGTTGGAGGATTAACCACAGGGATTCAAGCAATCGCATCCCAATCACAAGTAAGGAGATTCCTATCATTCGTGCGCAGAGTACTACCACCATCCATGAGAAAACTAACACCTACTATCCACAATGTAAGGGGAATCAAAGTAAAGACTCCGCGGTTGTTCAGAGTCGATGTAGGAGCAGTTCCCAGAAAACGATTGGAAACAATATGTATCGATAGAAAAGACTCAGCAGGGTTCAGGGAGGTCTCGGTTGGTACTCTAACGGAAACAGATAGCGCGGCACTACCAGATATTCCTCTAGCTCTAGCCACTGAAGATTTCTGGGTGGAAACAGGTGATCCAACCCAGCTCCAACTGCCAATCTTGAAATCAGCAATAACGTATCAATTGATGACTCCAACTACTTCATCTCGCAGTATTGAGTCCAGCACTAAGCACGTCTTAACTCGGCTCGAATCATTACAGGAGAGTTTTGGGCTGGAGGATACTGCACTAGCACGAGGGCAGATACTTGATGCTGATGCCTTGGGAAGACCATTGAGCGTACTCAAACTTGCACGTTCTACTGCAAGAGCATATTGGAAGGAAAAGGTCACTGCTAAGGAAATGAAATCTGCATGGGATAAGATTCTGGAACCAGCACTCAAGGAGTTCATGGAACTCACTGATCTCAAAAAGGGTGCAGAGGATAAATGGGGAAAGGACGCTCGTTTTGATAGATTCAATACTAAGGTACTCAAAGCAATACGAAAATTGGACTCTGGAAAATCAGGGTCTCTAGGACCCACTCTGGATGAGATTGCTCAAGAAGCTGGTGTAGAGAAGCATGTTGCTGCAGAATCCTTAGCGAAGATGAAGGACAGCGGAGTCCTCTATGAACCGCGTCCGGGAAACTACAGGCTCGTATAGATGAATTATCGTAGAAATCCTTAAGGTCTGTCGTTTTGGTGTCGATGTATCTCTTCTGTGGAATGTGGGAGATAGAGAAAATGTCAGATAGTGAAGTACCTCAGTACATTAAGTCAATAACAGCTGATCTAGGTTTAGATATAGTTGCCCTTTATCGGAAGGTGCAATTGCACAATGAATCATTGAAAGCAAAGGACCACAATGAAGTACTGCAAATTCTTCAGATGAAATTCGGTCAAGATTATGGAGCTGGAAAGTTAGACCTTATTCAAGCGGTTTCGGTAGCTTTTTCGATTCTTCAGTTGAGCTACAAACTGAATGATTACGAATCACAGATTGTCACACTCAGTAATCTTGGATTGATATTTCAAAATGCGCGTGCATATGATGTGGCACTGATTTTCGCATCTGAAGGTATTCCAATAGCGTATAAGCATAATTTACTGGAAGCGAAACTCAAAGCATTGAAGATTATCTCTCTGGTGTATACTAATACTCAACAAACTGAGAAACGTATCGAAGTTATGGAAGAAGTGGCTGAAATCCATGGAAAACTCGGACAGATGGACAAGAAGGCAGAAATTGAAGGTTTGATTAAGCAAACTAGAGAGTTTGTGGCAATTATTGAGAAGTCATAGATACTGCATACATCAAATCAGGTTGAACTAGTCGTAAAAAGGATTGAAGTGAGGAGATTCCTTCACTTGACCAATTTGATTAACTTTCAAGGAAAGGCTTTGAGGAATTCCTCAGGTTCGTCGCCTTCTTCGATGAGCTCAATTTCTTGAACACCAACTCTCTCGGCATCGTACCTTCTAGCAATGATGGTACCATCGAATTTCTCTCTGGCGGTTGCACCCTTACCTCGCCAAACGAAGATATCATCCCAAGTATCAAGGATGAAAACATCATCTGTCTTGAGAGAGTCTTTGTTCACAGGAACTTCAGCAAAGAAGGTTTCATCGCCCTCCCTATGAACTCTCCAGAGTTTGTACTCATGAGATTCAAGATGGACTTTCTTCAGAATTCCTTCTGTATCCTCATCAGTTAGGCGGAAATCATCAAATAATGCTTTGAAGTCTTCAGGTTCATTGCCGCCTTCAATACGGTCAATGTCACCCTTACCTTCAATGGCGTCATCAGCTATTACAGCAGATGCAGCGGTTAGAAATTTCTCATCAGCAGTCGACTTGGGTCCAATCCACAGGTAGATTTTCATTCCAGCATCAACAAGGTAACAATCTCCTCGTCCGAAAGCACCGGGATCTGGCATCCTAACAAGCCGGCCCTTTTGGACATGGTAGACAACAACGGGCTCGAGCATGGTGGGCCATTCACTGTATTCTGTCTTAAATTATACCTGCGTGTCTTCACTGACACATTCATCCAGACGAAAGATTGCGTTAACCTCAACTATTTGACCTAAATCTTACATTTTATGGTGAGTGAACCTCAACTGTAAGAAATTTCTATGTTCCACCCTTCTCCTGCCAGTGTCACCACCTCTTCGTAATTCCGAGGAATCACAAAAATTAGCAAGAGCTTTGTCAACGTTCATTGGGATGGGATCCCTCCTGAAGACCGGGCTTCCTTCTCCTGTCTTGATACTGGAGCATCACTTCCAGCAACAGCGAGCGTTTCCACAGTATTTACCACGGCAGGGTCATTATCACTCTCACCAGTCCCATCACTGAAACCGACAAGGTCCGATTGGACAAAGTGAACAGCCGCGGACTCCCCAGAACCTGATGATGGTTCTCTTTCGGAGAGTGAGGACTTCCCATTGGAAGAAGGCTTCTTCTTTTGGGCTTTCAGTCGCGTGCTTCGTACTGCATCCACAGCACTAGCCCACTTACCTAGTCCGCTCATAATGTTTTATCATGTTATGAGTATATGAACTCATACAATTTCTTTAGATAATGCCACGGAATCAAAAAGGGAGCGGAGAGGTCTGTTTCAGAATAGTATTGGTCACAAATTGCGTTGACCTCAACTTAATTCGATAGGTGCTACCTCTTTTTGACACTGGAATCTAGAGGAGCGTATATCTTTGAGAGAAAAGTTGTCATTGGTTGCTGTCACTTTACTAGTTCAGTTGCTATCATGTTCAGTATTCATTAATCCTAACATACCTAATCATTCTCTTGAGCAAACTGAGAATGCAGGTTCATCAACTGCACAGTCAACGATAATTGCCTTTTCAGATGAGATACTTCTATCATTTCCTGATTTTGAATACAATCACCATGTTGAACCAACACTCGCAATTAGTGATAATGGAACTATATTCGCAGGGTGGAAGAACTCCGAAACTCACAATGGTGGTGGGGCACAGGTAAGCTTCACGAAATCTGTTGATGGGGGAGAAACATGGACAACACCCATCGGGATGTCAAATTTTGAGGGGAGAAACACAAGAAAATCAGACCCTTGGCTGGTCTGGTATGATGATACAATCTATTATGCATATCTTGAATTCTCGGTAAGTGGAGCGGATCTCAGTCAAATCACAGTTGCAAAGAGCTCTGACTACGGAGATACTTGGACTGAAGCTGCAGCAAGTCATGGTTCATATTTTGCGGATAAAGAAACTATGGTAATATCGGACGATGGTACGATATTTGTTGCCTATGATGATATTGATACAGAACCAAGTGGTCTGGCAACCGTCAGATTGACCCGCTCTATAGATGGAGGAAATAGTTTCGATGAGGTTTCCGTTATTGGAGAACCTGCTGATGGACACGTAGGTCCATACCTCGCTCTCGACAATGAGAGTAATGTCTTCGTTTGTTGGACATATCTTATGGAAGGCGGTGGCAACTTATTCTTAGACAACAGTACCGACTTTGGTCTGACCTTTGGTGAGGAGCGTTTTGTGAATTCAGATGGTAATTTCTCTGATTTTGAAAGTGCGGACGGAAGACCATCGAAAGGAACTCTGCCAGTCATACGATTTGATTCTCATAATCGGCTCTATTGTTTGTGGGCAGATACTTTTGATACTGCAGGATCATTTGATGTATATCTAAGATATTCTGAGGATTATGGATTCACATGGAGTGAGAGGATTCAGATTAACAGCCAAAGCTCTGGAGATCAATGGATGCCAGACATGGACATTGATTCGGAAGATGATTTGCACATAGTCTACTATAGTGAACAATTTGGTAGTTACAGACCATACTATACAGAAGTCAGTTTTTCTGGAGATGCCAGAGATGAAGTTACGTTCAGCAAAATAACTCCACTAACTGAAAATTACACGTCAGCTCTCTATACACGACCAGGGGACTACTTCACAATACGGGTCGATTCCGACGATATTCCTCATGTTGTTTGGACTGACGGTAGAGATGATGTGATGGACATATATTATGCACATCGTGCAGATTATGTTCCAACTACTACAGATACAATATCGACCAGTACAACCACAAGTAGTACAACAAGTACTACTACGGAAACGACAACAACAACGACCGATCCACCCAGTCAAATCCCATTGATAATTGGAGGCGTAATCGGATTTGGTGTGATTCTCATTATCGCCATAGTGTTATTCCGAAAAACCAACGCATCGTAGAAATCTGACATTGAAACAAGTTCAATGAATCTCACGAAAAACTTAAATGTAAAGTTTACTATACGTTAAGTATACTTTACATAGTCGTTCAGATGTGCAATAAATGATTGTGAACAAACTCAAAGATCTCCGAGAAAACAATATGAAGCAATCAGAGAAACCCGAAGATTGGACACAAGAGGGTCTAGCAAAACGACTTGGCGTGACCAGACAGACCATTATTTCGATGGAAAAGGGCACCTATAATCCATCACTAGTCCTTGCATTCAAAATTGCACGTGAATTCGGAGTGGCAATTGAAGATATATTCGAATACAGAGATGATAATGATGAATCGTAATCAAATTGCTAACGTTGTAGTATTGATAGCTGTTGTTGTTATGCTTGTCATAGCATGGTACATTGCGCCAGGGGGATTCTGGGGTGGAGCACTTGGTGGAGCACTTGGTATTCCACTTACAATAATGATTGTAAAAGCAATGGAGAAGTATCGAGATGAACGATTTACACAGATTCTCAATATCTCAATGCGGAATGGTTTCGTATTCCTCCTTTTCGCGTTGCCTTGGACTGGGGCGCTGTGGGCTCTGAATCTACTAATACTTGACGCATTGCCAGCTATTATCTTATCCCTCTGGTTTACTTCTATGGCAGTAACGTACGGATCGGGAGTGTATTATTTCAGGAAATAGAGGTGAATCAAAAATGGAAGAAAATAAAGAAAGACTGTCGAAAAAGAGCATTGCAATATGGTTGATGACTATACCTTTACAGTGGCTTATTGTGACACTCATCGTGAGCTTCATCTTCCCAACTGAATCCTGGCCGCCCTCTTTGCCAATATCCGTTACGATTCTTATTCTTCCATTATTAATGATAGGATTCGCTATCTATGGAATGAATTTTCGGGACGAACGTACTTCGCTAATTTCAGACAAAGCGACTCGTAATGGATTCGCTTTTGTGATCTATGTGATACCACTCGCACTCGTAGTTCTTTCACTATCAGGTGCATCCCTTGAAACTGGTATTGCACTGATGGTGATGTGGTTTGGAGCGGTTGTAGTCTTTAGTATATCAGCATTCTATTATTACCACAAGTGATTGTAGCAGAAAGTATCGTATTGTTCTTAACCTAATATTCAGATGCATATACTGAGTGCTATGCCCGAGCTTCCCGAACTGCAGGTTATCAGCAAGGAATTGACAGACCTTTTGGCAGGACAAAGTGTCAAGAAGGTCACAGTTCACAATCATATCGTAGTTCATGGATTGCCTGTTGATGAGTTTACACGAGGAGCTGTGGGAGAGGTGTTCCAAAGAGTCGAAGCTGATGGGAAGTTTATCATAATTATTCTTGAGAGACACGATATTGTGATCAATCCCATGCTGACTGGAAGATTCAGAACCTTGTCCAGATACAAGAAACCTACCAAGAGCGATATGATTTCAATTCAGACAACTGGAGAAACCTTCTGGTATTCTGATCTCAAGAAGATGGGGCGAGTGTATCTAGTTCCCAGTGGTGATTATTCAGGAGTTGCAGGATTCAGTGACCGAGGCCCATCCGCACTGGACCCAAATCTGACCCTTGATACCTTCAAAGAGCGATTGAAAGGTCGAAATGGACAGATAAAGAATGTACTTCGAAATCAGAGATTTGTGAAGGGGATAGGCAATGCTTATGCTGATGAGATTCTGGTGTATGCAGGGATCCTTCCATTTCGAAAAAGAGCATCACTTAGCGATGACGAGATTGAGAAACTCTATGATTCAATGAGAAAGGTCCTTACTCGAATCAGAGATCTACTGTCAGGGAGGTCTCTTGATGAGATTGCCATCGAAAAACGAGATTTCATGATGGTTCACAACAGAGGAGGAGGAATCTGCCCCCTCTGTGGTGGCAGAGTATCAGAGGTTACGGCGAACCGTTTCAAGACGAATTATTGCCAAACCTGCCAGAAATAGCGAAATGTCTCTAACAGATGCGAAAAACCTGGACGAACCTAGACATCGATGAAACTAGTAGTTGAATAAGGACCTTTCCTGTATGAGCTTAAAACCTCTCAGCAAGACCTTATACCGAACCTGAATGTTGATCAACAAGGCTTACAGGTATGAACTGGACCCCAACAACATCCAGAGGTCATACCTTGCTCAACATGCAGGAGTAGCTCGTTTTGCCTACAACTGGGGTCTTGAACAAAGGATTGCACAGTACAAGAATAATCAGGGCGACGACCGGTTCACTGACGCCATGAAGCAACACAAACTCCTCAACTCACTGAAGAAGGACCTGTTCCCATGGATGTACGAAACCTCCAAGTGTGCCCCACATGAAGCCCTGAGAGACCTCCATCGAGCCTTCAAGAACTTCTATCGAGGTTTGAAGACTGGGAAGAAAATAGGATTCCCTCGCTTCAAGAGAAAGGGAGTCAGGGACAGCTTCAGACTTCACGGGACTATCAGGTTTCATGAGCGAGCAATCCAGCTCCCGCGGATTGGAAAGGTCAGGATCAAGGAGAAGAGGGAAATCTACTACAGCGGAAGGATACTCTCTGCTACAGTGCGACTAAGAGCCAACAGGTGGTTCGTGTCAGTCACTGTGGAGGAAGAGCTTCCGAAACCGCAACCCGTAACTGGAGCACCAGTGGGTGTAGACCTGGGAGTGAAGACTCTGGCTACTCTGAGTGATGGGACCACCTTTGCAAACCCACGGGCTCTAGGAAGACGAATGAGAAAGTTAAGGAAATTATCACAGAACCTGTCACGAAAGAAGAAGGCAAGTAAGAACCGAGAGAAGGCGAAGCTACGACTCGCCAAGATGTACCTTAGAATCTTCAACATCCGACAGGACACGCTGCACAAGGTGACGACACACATTGCTAAGAGCCACAGTAAGGTAGTGATCGAGGACCTGCTAGTGTCCGGGATGATGAAGAACAGAAGACTTGCAAGAGCGATAGCTGATGTAGGATTCTCTGAGTTCAGGAGACAGCTGGAGTACAAATGCCAGTGGTACGGCTCCGAGTTAGTGGTAGTATCCAGGACATTTCCGTCCTCGAAGATGTGTTCACAGTGTGGGCACAGGAAGAAAGAACTCTCCCTGTCAGAGAGAGAATACGTTTGTGAAGAGTGCGGTATGAGAATCGACAGGGATCTCAATGCTGCACTGAATCTGGTCGCCGTCAGTTTGCCGGAGACTGAAAACGCCTGCGGAGAGGAAGTAAGACTCTTAGCGGATCCTTTGGATCTACAGAGAGCAGCCTCTATGAAACAGGAACCGAACATCATTCCGGATTCTATATCAAAGAATGTCTAGGTTTCGGGGAACGGTCATAATACTAATCAGTAAGGTTCGCATACCTCAACGACCTACTTGGAGAGGATTTATGATGGATAAATGGGAAGAGAACTTCCTGAAAGAGATAGTTGAACTAGATACCAATAGTGATGAGAAAAAGAACTATGCTATCTGTGCTGATGTAATCAAGAAATATTGCGAAGAGGCGGGCCTCAAAGTTGAGATATTTGACTCAGTGCATGATGGTATTCCGCAACCCAACATCGTTGCAACAATGGATGTGGGTGCAAAAACAACAGTTCTACTCTGTACACATTACGATGTTGTACCTCCCGGGGATGTAGAAGATTGGAAATATCCTCCATTCAAGCTCACAATGCAGAAGGACAAAGCGTTCGGTCGTGGTGTGAGTGATGATAAGGGAAATATTGTCGCGGCAGTGAGTGCTGCGAAGGAACTCATCAAGTCGGGAAGTTCGAAGGTCAATTGGAAGATCCTGATTAGCCCCAATGAAGAAATTGGTGGAGAGTACGGCATTGATTACCTCATGAACGGACCACCGAAAATACGAGGAGACTTTTGCATCGTAGTTGATTCAGGACCCGAGTTTGTAAGTATTGGAGCCAGTGGTGTCATCGCAGGTACAATAACGGTACTAGGAACACAGGGTCATGCCGGTTATCCCTACAAATTTGCTAACGCAGTCCATCTTTCCATACCATTGATGCAGGTCATGCTAGATTTTGTTGATATTAGAAGAAAGGTCGTTTCAGAGTTTCCAGCACCCCCAGGTAGCCCCCATCAGACACTGTGGGGCAGATTCTCCATGACTGTCTATCAAGCAGGAAGCAAAACCAATACGATTCCTGGGAAAGCAGAGATATCCTTTGATTGTAGAACGATACCGGAAGAAGATGTCGAAGATGTTGCAAAGGACATTGAAAAATTCCTTGAGAAAGCCAAAGAGGAAACTGGTGTGGAAGCAACTCTGACCTTCAAGACAAAACATGCAGGTTGGGGATCAGACCCAGAGAACAAGTACATCAAATCATTCCGTGATGCAGTTGATCCAGAGATACCAATCTGCGCAGATTTGGGCGGAAATGATGGTTACTATTTCACAGTCCATGGAATTCCGACTGCCTGTTTTGGAACCCTTAGAGATGACAATAACTACCACGGACTCGACGAGTTCATGCACCTTGAAGACTTTGAGATAGTGAAGAAAGCTCTAGTTCGCTTTGCAGAGAAGTGTGAGTGATGGTAAGTCTAAGTGATCTGAAGATTGGTGCACCGGGTCCGTTTCTTCCACCATGGGAGAATGCACTGAAGAATGCAAAAACTATCGATGCACTTGGGTATGATAGTATGGCATTCCCAGACCACTTTGCTGGATTTGTTCCACAAAGTATCTGGACTCCAGAAGTGACTCAACTTGCATACCTACAACAATCACCCCATACGTTCTATGAATTAGCATCAATAATGGGCGCATGTGCTGCAGTTACTGAAAATGTGCAGCTCATATCTTCGGTAACGGAGCCTCTACGTCGCCACCCTGCGTTGATAGCACAGACGTTCCTAACTTTGGACCATATCAGTAATGGAAGAGTGGTTCTAGGCATTGGTGCAGGAGAGATCGAGAATGTAGAGCCATACGGATTGAACTATCGTGGACAGGTAGGAAAACTACGAGAGGCTCTGAAGATCATTCGGCATATTTGGGAAAATCCAGAACCATTCAATTTCGAGGGTAAGTTCTGGAAGATGAAAGATGCAGTGATGTCCCTACGACCTGCTGTTGAAGGAAAACCACCACCGATTTGGATAGCTGCTTTTGGACCTAAAATGCTAGAGATTACAGCAGAGTATGGAGATGGGTGGATTCCGACCCTAATGCAGCCCAATGATTTTGGAAAGAGTCTCAGAACAATTCAAGATTTCAGAAAGAAGAAGAATATTGATAGAAAGTTCACAGCAGCACTCTGGAACTGGTGTATCCTTGATGAGGATGATTCCGTGTGCCAACGTCTGATGAATACTGATCTTGCCAAGGCATTTGCTCTTCTGTTACCTGATAGTGAATGGAAGAAATATGGTCACGATCATCCATTTGGAGAAGGTTTCCATTCCCTAACAGAATATGTGCCGATGCGCTATGACAAAGCTACAACCATGGATGCTATCAACCAAGTCCCACAGGAAATCCTCGATGACTTCTACATGACTGGAGATGCAGAGTCAATAATCAAGCAACTTGAGGAGTATGTGCTTCAGGGGTTAGACCACATAATCCTCTGGAATATTACAGGCATGTATGACCTATCAAAGACCAAGTCATCCTATGGCGTGATGAAAGAGGTTCTATCGTATGTCAAAGGATAGTATTGTGCTGGTAACTCAGAATAAACATAAGCTGGCAGAACTTACTCCACTCTTTGAGGAGTACGATGTGCCCTTTGAAACTACTACTTTAGAGAAATTTGAGATTCGGTCGGATAATGTCGAAGAGATAGCTGGAGCCGCGGCAAGACAAGCGTTCATGACACTAGGTAAACCTGTAGTGCTTGATGACACGGGATTCTTTGTTTCAGCACTGAAGGATTTTCCAGGTTCTTATGCCGGATTCGTATTGAAAGCGATAGGTTATGAAGGAATTCTCAAATTGCTTGACGGAGTAGATGACCGGTCTGCAAGGTTTGTTTCTGCGGTAGGTTTCTTTGATGGAACGCATCTCAAAACATTCGTAGGAGAAATGAAAGGTACTATCAGTGAACAACCCTCTGGTACTGAGGGTTTTGGATATGACCCAATCTTCATCCCAGAGGGATTCACCAAAACCTATGCGGAACTGACCTTTTCAGAAAAAGTCAGCATCTCTCATCGTTCAAGAGCATTCAGAGCATTCCTAGAATGGAGAACTTCTATTCCCAACAATCCTTAAGTCCAGACTTTGAGATTCAAAATTAGGTAGTTACTATGTCTGTGAGCGATGCCACCCTGAAGGCACTCAAACAACTGGGTCTGACAGAATACGAAACCCAAGCTTACCTTGCTCTTGTTGATGGAGGACAGATGGCAGCCTCCGACGTTTCAGCAAAATCCAAGGTACCATTCTCACGGATCTATGATGTTCTTGGTAGACTTGAAGAAAAGCAATTCATCCAAGTTCAGAAGGGTAGGCCATCAATGTATATTGCAAAGTCCCCAGCAGAAGTCATGAGAATTCTCAGACTCGATTGGGAAGAACGATTGAAGGAATCATCAGCGACCGTGGTCGAAGAGTTACAGCCACTATTTGAAAAAGAAACCAAACAAACCCCAAGAGACGTTTGGATTATTCACGGGCGAGCCTCAATCCTAGCTAAAGCAATAGAGCTTTTAGATTCAGCCAGAGAAACTGTTCTTCTATCCCTGCCAAGCTTCGACCTTTCCGACGAAGATGTTGATACTGTGGTCGAACGGGTCCTTGATGTCAAAGCAAATGTTAGTATTCTAACTTCATCTGTCAATGAAGCACTAAAAGCACTCATTCCTGATAAATTCGAAGTTAGAACAAGAGAACGAGTATTCGGTGCAGGATTAGTTGTTGATAACAAATTCACTTTGATTATGCTGGCAGGTGATGAAGAGAGAGAAGAATTTCTTGGCATCTATTCATCACACAACGTCTTTGCAGCCA
Source organism: Candidatus Thorarchaeota archaeon (assembly GCA_016840385.1). The sequence goes on from JAEOSL010000011.1 coordinate 13,998, forward strand.
TGGCAACAAGCTATTTCGAAAGTCTCTGGAAAGATAGTAGCACAATCTAACGACCTTTTATTGAATGCAACAGACAATCTTCTAGATATTACTAGGCTAATTAAGGCAGATTTGGGGATTGGCTAATGACTCAACCGGCAATTGAAACACAGGGTCAGGATGATTTAGGATTGTCAAAAGACAAAGTTCCAAAATTCCAGAGAAAGTTATCACCAAGTGCATCTGCAATCCTGAAATTTGTAAAGACTTTCGAAGAAGGTGGTCAGTTACAAGTGTTTCAGGCTGATGCTGAATTTGAGATGCTTCGTACTATGGTGATGTCTTATCGGGGCAGTCTTTCCACTCTACTGCAAAAGAAACTCGAAGAAGTTGTGAATCTCGGAGGTGTTGAGATCATAACCCAGCGAGACGTAATGAGCCTTATAGTCAATTTGTGGAAGACAAACATTTCCAACTTGACACACGCAGAGCTTCCTTTTCTTGAGAGTGTGTTAAAGCACCCGAAATATTCACTGAAAGAGTTGTCAGTGAGTTCGGGTTTATCCTATGCTCAGAGCCGAAGAGCTCAGAAGAGGCTCACAGATAGTGGCGTACTTCAAGTTGGAGGAATGTTAAATCCTAACAGACTTGGTCTCGACCGATTACTCATTATTCTTGAGAACCCATCAATGGTGTTGAGCGGCCCGTATTGTCAGAAGAATCTGTTCATAGATGGTAGCCCATCCGTGGTATTCACTGTTGTCAACATTCCGCATACAAAGATCAAAGACATGATAGAGGTCGTGCGTAGTCTTCGGAATGCAACCACAAATGCAAGTGTCTGGCGATTATCGACTGGCATCCCACGGTTTGATGGTACATACTTCAACAAACGAAATGGATGGGAACTTGACCTCCTTCACTTCAGGTTATTGCTCAGAAAAGGAGGTGAAGAAATGGCGATGTCAGAGATTCCATCTCCCACTGTTGAAGACCCAGTGAAATTTACTGGAGCCGAGGTTCTGGTCATGGATGCATTGATCAAGAGCTTGGATGGAACTGCAGGTGACATAGTCAAGACAACCAACCTTTCAGAATCATCTGCTTTCCGAAAGAGATCATATCTTCTCAAAAATAGAATCATCCTGCCAAGAGCTCGCGTCGCTATTCCACAATTGGGTGACAGAGTTATCACATTACTTACTCCAGAGATTGCAGGGGATATTGCTCCAGCTTGGTCCAAGTTACCACTGACTTATACGTCACAGATTCAGAATTTGGAGAATAAAGAAAGAAGGGTGCTTCTGAGTACAGCTCTTCCTACGGGCGCAGGTAGAGATTTGATCACTGTTATGAAGGATGAAATCTCAAAGGTTCACAGATACTCTATCCATCGAGTTGCAGCGGGGAGCGGATTGACAACCAAGGTATCTTCGATGTTTGATCGCCGAAAGAAATCGTGGAAATGGGATGTGTCAAGATATTTCGATGTTGTATCGTATGGTGTAATGAGAAAGGATGCTTCTGAGAGTGAGATTCCATTGGACCTTGCCTAGGTATCACAACCGTTCATTGTAAGTTGCACAAACTTGGACACCAGAGTGAAGCGCTCCCAAGAGCAGCACTGGGAATAACTCTGTGAGGTCAGAGTGCGTGTCAGGTCAACCTCATAATTCCCAGCTGCAAGTGGATATTTAAGGACCTACTAGATTCATCAAAAGAACTTCTAAGGAGTGTCCAACTTTGGGCAAGAATTCATTTACTGCTAACAATCCATATCTTGTTCGCTCGATAGGAGTAGAGTGAGTAAATTGTTGGAAATCATCACACTTGGCACTGGCGGCAGTATGCCAACAGAGAATCGTAACCTTCCCTCTATAGCTATACGGTATCAAGGGTGGGTTCTGATGTTTGATGCAGGGGAGGATGTCCAACGACAGATTGAACGCGCAGGTATTGGAACAAACAAGAAGATGGCAATTTTTCTGAGCCACATGCATGCTGACCATTTACTTGGACTACCAGGTCTCTTACTGCGATTTTCTCTCTTGAGACGTATAAAACCCCTGAAAATATTCGGTCCAAAGGAACTCATTGAATATGTCAAAATGAATCAGAATACGATCAATCTAGGCACAACTTTCGAAACCGTTGTCCACGCAATAGAGCCAGGTGTCGTATTTCAAGAAGACGAATTGACAGTGAAAGCCTTCGAGGTTGACCATCGAGGATATGCCCTCGGATATGAGTTGAGTATACAGAAACCCACTGGAGAGTTCATCCCAGAAAAAGCTGAGAAATTAGGTGTGAAGAAGGGTCCATTGTGGAAGAAACTTGCATCTGGTGAGTCAGTCCAGCTTGAGGATGGTACAACAGTGAGCCCTGAAGATGTGACTGCACCTCGACCCAATCCAGTGAAAATAGTTTATTCCGGCGATACTCGCCCATGTAAGGCGCTCAAAGAAGCCTCTCGGGATGCTACAGTCTTGATTTCCGAAGCAATGTACACTGCAGAGCACGAGGATTTAGCTCAAGAGCGAGGTCATTCAACTGCCAAAGGAATGGCACAACTTGCATCAGAATCGAATGTTGGACTTCTTGTCCTTACTCACTACAGTCCACGTTACTTTGATGGATCAGAGATCCTGAAAGAAGGAAAAGATAACTTTGCAAACACAGTCATTGCGAGAGACCTCATGAGAATCACTGTTGAGAAGGATGGTAAAAGCAGAGTAACTAATCCGGGTCTGCAACCACCAACTAAAAACCAAGCTTGATTGCTTTTAGGGGATGTCTTGAGAGTAATCGCTTTGCTATCTTCATCTTCAATTCCGAGAAAGGAGTTACCCGTGTGAAGATATCAGCAAAGTAACCACTCATCATTTGATCATCATCAATTATGTCGAAAAGCATCTCTAGATTCTTCTCAGACTTGTACATTATCCCTGCAAGAAATCGCAAATCGTTTAGCTCACCAATAAGTTGCTTCTTCATTCTTCTATCATATTCTACAATATGAACAGGAGACTTGTCATGAATAGCTTCTGCTGCAATGTCAGCAGCGAGAATTCCGGACTCGATAGCATATGAGATTCCTTCTCCGGATATCGCAGAAACAAGACCGGCCGCATCGCCAATGAGCATCGTGCGTCTTCCTATGATACGACTCGGAGACCCACCCAGAGGCACCCTCGCTGAGGTCTTATTGGTAATTTTGATTTTGATGTCTTTATCAGCGGCAATTTTACTTAGAAATTGCTCCCATTTAGCACGAAGTCCTCTAGCCTTATCCAGTCGGCAACCAATCCCAATATTCAATGATTCCCGATTTGGAAAACACCAGCCATAACCCCACTCGATAAGACCGTAATAGAGGTCGATAAAGGAGAGAGATGATTCTTTCTCATTGAACATGACACGCTCTATTTCCTTTGAGTCCAAGGGTACTTCAGCATTGATGCAAACTGCAACATCCTCTGTTGACCACCTCTGTCGAATATCAAGCTGCTTCATTGAAACCCCATTGACTCCATCAGCGCCTACTAGAAGTTGAGCTTTGTACGAGTCGCCAACACCCAGTGCCCGTATTCCACTTCGAAGTTGTTCTATTGCCACAATTTCATTATTCTGAACAATTACAGCTCCAGCTTCTTCTGCTTTATCGATGAGATAACTATCAAACTCATGGCGCTTAACCAGGCATCCCCTCAAATCTTCTCGTGTAATCATGCTTTGTTTTCCCGAAGGTCTGTGCACTATGGCAGCATTGAATTCACGCTCAACAAGGTGGGAGATATCAAAATCAAGAGCTGCTATTGTTTGTGGACCCAAAGCACCGCCACAGGGTTTGGCCCGTGGGTGTTGTTCTTTTTCTACAAGAACCACATCTAGTCCATTCAAAGCTGCTTGTCTGGCGCAAGTTGCACCACCAGGACCACCTCCAATTACCAAAAGATCGTGAATTCTGACGCACCAACCAAGAATACTATGTATCGCAACATGGATAAATCTCCTGTTTTGATTCAGTAAGTGGGTACAATACGATGACATCCGAAGAAACCGCCAAAATCTGCCTGATATCAACAGGTGGAACCATCTCAAGTATCTATGATGAAGGAACCCAGGCCCTACGCCCAGGACTTTCAGTTGATGCGTTGCTAGATAGGTTACCAAAAGGAATGGGAAATGTCGAGGTCATCAAGAAGGAACTCTATCAACTTGATTCAGCAAATGCTCAACCGCATCATTGGCAAACTCTTGCAGGAGCCATTAAACAAGCAAGTGAGGAGATTCCAGACCTTCAAGGAATTGTCGTTTCACATGGAACAGACACGATGGTATATTCAGCGGCAGCAGTCAGCTTCATGATCCAGGACTTTGGAAAACCCATTGTCTTCACGGGAGCTCAGATACCTGCAAGTGTTCCCTGGAGTGATGGTCCACGAAATCTCTTGGATGCAATACGTGTTGCAGCGTTTGGAGACCTCGGAGAAACCTGTATTGTATTCAATAATGAGATTCATCGTGCTACACGAACAAAGAAGGTTCGAGTCAATTCATATGACGCATTCGATTCAACGGACCCATCTCCCATCGGAATATTGGCACGAGATATTGTACTCTATGAAGGAAGGAAGAAACGTGACCATTCACTAATACCTCGCTTTGATACGAAACTTGATGATAGAGTGTTTCTATTGAAAGTCTTTCCAGGAATTCCACCTCAGACTCTTGCGCGTATTGTCGATATGGGCTATCATGGTATTATTGTCGAGGGTTTCGGTTCAGGGAATATTCCAACTGATGAAAACGCACTGACTGGAGTAATTAAACAAGCAGTTGACCAGAAGTGCTTCATTGTTGTGAGTTCACAGTGTGCTTTTGGTCAGGCGGATTTAACGATCTATGCTGTTGGTCGTGCAGCAATGGACGTTGGAGCAATGAGTGCCTATGATATGACCTCGGAGGCAGCCCTTGTGAAACTAGCCTGGGTGCTTGGACACACAAAGGAACCGGACCGTGTTCGCGAAATGATGGGTAAGAGTTACGTTGGTGAGATGTCATTTACAACAACTATCAACCCAAGTGACAAGTAGAAAAGATGTTCGAGTTAGAAGTCATAATCACTCCTTGGAACCAGACCCGCCTTGTTATGTTATTTTGCCAAGAATGCAAAAACATTTCAGATATTGTCGTCTAGTTTCAGATGGATTGTAGGATACATATCCGAATCAGGAGTGTGTAATGGAAGATAATGGTTTCGAGAGAGAGGTTTGCTGAACTGTTCGAAGATAGCGAAAAGCTGATACTTGAGGGCAGATGCGATGAAGCGCTACAACTGGTAAGAGGAATCGAGAGGTCACAGTTTGAGATTACCGATAGGTTGAGATGTGGAATCTTGGAAAGCAAGTGCTTGGCTAAACTTGGCGAGTTTGAGGAAGCCCTGGATATATCTCGCCAAGTTGTCGAGGAAGGTAAGAGAACCTCCGGGTACTCCAATAGAGTGGTTGACGCTCTGATTATAGTGGCAGAGTCCTTGTGGCGGTTGGGGCGACCCGATGAGAGTCTTGAAACGATTGAGGAGGGTGAACGGATATTTCAGACTCTAACGTTACACACATTGACACTTCACGTACTGGGACACTCTGAGATCTTACGAATAAGGTCCGCTCTGCTGTATCACAAGGGAGTGGTCTACCGTCTACAAGGTGACCTCGACCAAGCCTTGGAGTATTACGAGCAGAGCCTGGCTCTCTACGAGGAATCGGGCAACAGACAAGGCATCGCTGCGGCTCTTAATGGTCTTGGCTCAGTTTTCAAACAAAAAGGCGACTTGGATCGAGCACTAGATTTCTACAAACGAAGCCTAGTACTCCAGGAGGAGATCGGAGACAAGCTGAACATTGCAAAAGCGCTCAACAACATAGGCTTAACCTACGAAAATCAAGGCGAATTGGACAGAACCATGGAGTACTTTCAGCGGAGTCTGACACTCCTTGAAGAGAGCGGTCAAATGTATGTATTTGCTGTTGTTCTTCTCAACATCAGCATCTTGTACTATAGAAGAGGCGAACTGGACTTGGCCTTGGAGTGCTGCCAAAAGACCCTGACACTTTTTGAGGAGTTTGGCAACAAGCAATACATTGCTCAAACCCTCAACAACATCGGTAGTATATACTTCAGAAAAGGCGACTTGGGCCAAGCCTTAGAGTACAACAAACGCAGCCTAGCACTCAGGGAAGAAATCGGCAACAATCGTGAGATATCTCAGACTCTGCTCAACCTTGTTTCCATTACCATCGACAAAGACTCGATGGACCAGGCAAAGCATCACTTGCAGCGTCTGATGCACATCAACGAACAAGAAGAAAACAAGATTATTGACCAACGCTGTCGAGTGGCAGAAGCTCTGGTCCTTAAGACGAGTATGCGGGCACGAAACAGAGCCAAAGCAGAAAAACTTCTGGAACAAGTCGTAGAAGAAGAGATTGTTGCTCACGAGCTGACCGTCCGCGCTCTACTCAACTTGTGTGACATACTCTTGGATGATCTACGCTTGTCTGGTGATGTGGAGGTCTTAAGGGGTGTGCAGACACATCTGAATAAACTGATTGAGATTGCCACAGACCAGCACTCACATTGGTTGCTGGCTGAAGCCTACGTATTTCAATCCAAGCTGACGTTGCTGGACCTGAATGTGAGAAAGACCCGTCACTTGTTGACCGAAGCCCAAAGAATCGCCGATGAAAAAGGACTTGGTCAATTAGCCATGAAGATCTCAAGCGAACACGATGCGTTGCTTGATGAACTAGACAAATGGGAGGAACTCAGCAAACGAAAGGCGCCCCTGACTGAACGGACAGAACTGGCTCGCATAGATACGCACTTAGAACGAATGTTCCGACAGAGCCCAGTGGAAATCCCAACTCTGCCTGAAGAAGAGAAGGTAATGTTTATGCTCTTGGGACAAGGGGGACGGGTTGTATTCTCCAAGACTTTCATTAGTGTAACAGAGGTCGATGAGAACCTGATTGGGGGCTTTCTGAATGCGCTCCAAAGTTTCAGTTATGAAACGTTTTCCCAAACCATAGACCGAATCAAATTCGGGACATATACCATATTAATCAAACCCATGGATCCTCTCACCATTTGCTACGTGTTTAAAGGACAATCCTATTCTGCACAACAGAAGTTGTTTCGGTTCATTGAAGTCGCACCTCAGATGTCTTCGGTGTGGAATCCCGTGCTCGAAACCGCAAATTCCGGTCGAACTCTGAACATTGCGGCCCGGGCAGCCCTTGAATCCCTCCTCACTGAGGTGTTCGCTGGCGAGTCACAGAGATTTCAATAAAGGAGTTAACACTGCTTGACACTATGGAGGATGGGGGTGTCGCAACTCCTCCTCTATATTGTAAGGACCATGAAATGCACTAGAGAAAAGATGAAAAGGGAATACACAGCCAGAACGCGTATGTCGAGGTAGCCAAGCCCGGTTCACGGCGATAGCCTGGAATCGATGGTTGTCTTTGCGACCTTCGCCTTGACAGCTATTCTGCAATAGGAAACATGAGTTCGAATCTCATCCTGGGCGTGAGAAGGATTCTGACGTGACTTTCCTTCCCACCATTGAGATCTGTCGACTGACCATCGTCATCCTCTATGGGATAGTGGGTTTTCAATCCTACTTGTAGTTCGATTCATACATCATAGAGTCGCCCAACGTCGTGGTTGTGTCCCAAACGTTTCAATCCTACTTGCAGTTCGATTCATACGGTACTAGCAGCAGTGATGTAGCGGTTTGTCCTACATGACCGATAGTCAAAACAAGGAGGTCTTGCAGTGGATATAAGGACATCAACGAGTCGGTATTGCTGGGTTGTAAGGTGAAGTTAAATGCTCTCAGCATCACCCTTTGCCCTTGGAATTCAGAGCTTCATGCTATCGATGTCCGACAATGTCCGTAGCGTGAACGGAGTTCCGGCAAAGAAAAAGAATAGGTTATAGATATGACATCAAATGATAGTATCCAGATTCTGGTCTTGGAGAAAGACCAAGCAATAGAAGCAGCTGCAAATAAGGCAATAGAGGAGATTAACATGCTCCTTGAAGTTGACGACAGGAGGGTGAGAACCAGCTGGCGCGACATCATATCAAAGGTCAAGGACAAAATGGACCAAGTCAAAGACGCACTGAGTATGACTGTCACGCTCAAGCCCGTGCCTGTTGACGTGACAACCATTACTGAACAACTTGAGAAACTCTCACCCCTGTTGGAATCAGTAGAGAATCTCACGAAGATTGAAGTCAGTGTTTCAGTTGCGAGAACAGCAAAGGGCGAACTTAAAGTTGTCTTCTTGACAGGAGGTGGCGAAGCTACGGGTAGGACTGGTCTCAACTTCATACTCTCAAACCCGCTATCAAAGTAGTCAATGGTACATTGACCTAACCAGTGATTCTAAGATCACTAAGGCTGTAAGGTCATCTCTCATAGATGAATCGAACAGTCCTCGGGTCACACCTCTCGGAGTGGAGCTTCGGAACATCACGCTCGTACTGATCGTCTATTACCAAATGAATCCTATTACATCCCAGGTCGTAGGCTTTCTTTACACTTGCTCCTGAACCCAGAGCCTCGTAGAAGCCCTTAGCGAATTCTAAGGCAGAGTCGTCTTCAATCTCCCTAGACATTCCAACAACGCAGTCGATATGGCTCGAGATTACCTGTGCTTGGCCCTCAGCGTAGCATGCACTAAGCACCACACACCGAATATTATGTTTGAGCAAAGAAAAGAGGTCCCCTAGTGCACTAGTCGGGACGGGGTGACTGAAGCCAGACTTGTCCTCCAAGATGAGTTCTCCTGTACTTAGTCCATGACCACTGAAATGAACAATATGGGGCTTGATATCCCTTAGGAGACGCTGAAGGTCATCAGCGCGGGTAGCCCACTCATCAATTACTTCGAACTCTGATTTTCGTAGATTCAATCGAAGCAACCGAATCTCCGTTCCTGACCTGAGTTGGTCTTCATCTACCGGGTTTGCAGCAAGAAAGAGGACTTTGACCTTGCCCTGCTCCTTAGCAGGTGGTGGTCCTTCTGTAACCAGCGGAGGCGACACCTCATCGACCTCATGTACTAAGACCTGGGCAATCTCACTAAGCAGCCTTTGTGTTATTTGCCGTTCAAATTCAGCTTCTCGGTAAGATTGTAGTATCTCAAGCAGCCTACCTTTCATTCCTGGCAACTGCAGGTCCTCAATACCTCGTGAAATGCCACGCTCCAGCTCAAGAGCAATATCTCCGCCATGAAACCTAGTCTGCCACCAAAGACCGATTGAGTATCCAAAAGATACCAACGATGCTATGCGTGGATTGACGTGCCTGATTTCTTCAATAATCTTGTCCGGTACCTGTGAGGAGTCCAATTGGTTTTGCATAATTGTGGAATTTGGTACGTACCTATCTGTAAACTGAAATCTCAGCCTCTCATCGTCCTTAGTAGGATAGGGGTACTTGTTAGGTTTCATTTTATGTCCTACAAGCTCCATTCTCAAAGTTGAGAGATTGAACCCGAAACCCAGGTGCCGGTACACCTCGCTATATGGAATGCTAACAATCACACATATCCCTCATCAATGGACTGTCTTCCCTGCATTATAATTTTCCGCTTGAATGACAAGCTTACAACGTCAAGTCCTATTGCCTGACAACCACCTATTGTTTTCACCCAGCGAACCCAAAGGGTTCATCCATCGGGATGGTTTCTCCACGCAGACTGTATGTAAAGCGTTCAGATCAGTTTCCACAGACTGACAAGAAGCTGTTAGATTCTTGTCTTCTGGTCGGAAGATAACTAGAGAATTGTATCGAGCTGACTTCGAAATGTTGCATCACCAGATTCCGTGAGTCCCTTGAGATGACCATGTGACGAAGGAACTGTGACGGTGGTACGCTCATTCTGGTGAGTCATGCTGCATTTCTTTCCCTGACACAAGTCTGTTCATAATGTTGCAGCCTTGCAACCTGTTTCAAAGGTTGTTTCGCAAATAATGGATTGCTTCTGCTACAGGAGAAACAATGAGTACGAGGAAGAACAGTCCTGCAATTATTGATGGTCTTCTCAATTTGGAATACATCGTATTGTATCATATTGATGGGAATAACCAAGCTGGTGGCAATAATGGTGTGATTAATACTGAATTATACAAACTCCTCAAAGTTGCATTTGATAGCAACGTTCTACCTATTTTGCTCAGAAGAAGTCGGCCCATACCATTGGCTTCGTTAGTTAGTAAAGCAAGCATAAGTGCCAGAGGCTTGAGGGAACAACTTAGAAAACTAGAGAAGATTGACGTTGTTGAACGATTTTGGTATGAAAGGAGAAAGGGAGTTAAAGTATCGGATAATTGGAGAATGGCTCTAAAACCACTACTCAAAGAGAGGGAGAGTAAAGTGTCTGCACCTCGCAACCTATATGTGAAACTGGTTCGATCATCATTTGATTGCCTGTCATTGGAGTTTCTGACTTCAGGTCGTGTCAATCTAGGTGAATTCGTGAATCTTGAGAAACTTATGAGACCTTGGGTGGGAATCAAAGGGAAAAGATGAAAAGGGGATACGCCGCCAGAACGCGTATGCCGAGGTAGCCAAGCCCGGTTCACGGCGATAGCCTGGAATCGATGGTTGTCTTTGCGACCTTCGCCTTGACAGCTATTCTCCATTAGGAGGCATGAAAACTGATCAATTCGGTCGGTTTGGCCAAAGTTCGAATCTCATCCTCGGCGCCATCTTCTTTTCTTTAGACAGTACTTTAGTCAATACTTCATCTGAAAGACCCATTTCTTACAATTGTAAGAGACTCCTGTGTTCCACCTTTCTCACGACTGCCGTCACCAGCATCTGAAGTACCGAGGTTCTTCAAAGTGTCACGAGCTTTGCCCCTCTTCATTGGAACATCGTTCCTCCGATGGGACCTGGCATCTGTCCTCTGCGTTACCTCACACGCACCAGATGGTGTGATAGCAGACGGTGTTTCCACAGCATTTACCATGGCAGGGTCTTCACTCCTCGCAAACTCCACAAGTGAAGTCTGGTCATAGGGGTCGGCCACGGACTCCCCTTTTGAGGCTGGCGTCCTCTGGGGGAGTGCGGACTTCCTTTTAGAAGAACGAGTCTTCCTCCGGGCTTTCAGTATGGCTCTATCTCTAAGAGTGAACCACATCCCTAGTTAGTTCTCATCTCAGTGAGGTACTGAGCATAATAAACTCATAGTGAAAGCTATTCATATTTTCTACATTTTACGAATATGGTCAATATTGAATTTGTAAGATCCCATGCATCTGAATACATCTTAAATGTAAGGATGCGATGTTCTTCAAGACGACGGGAAAATGTACCAATCTCGTAGCCAAACTAGAACAGCAAGCAGCGAGGCCGCAAGAAATGATTCACAGTACAGTTCTCCTCAGATTAAAGAGTAGTAGAACAATTGCAGCTACTCAATATTGGACTGTTCAAGTACCACGAAGTGATATCAAAGAATTTCTGAAGGCCAGACAAGAGTTACTAAAGGTAGCAAAAGGACAGAAGGGCATCTCTCTCAATGTAGGGGGCAACAAGTACTTTGCACAGACCGTAACTCCCGATATTCTTCTGATATTCATCACCGATATCGATGAGAACGATCGAAATGTCACAGAGAAAATCAAAGCGGCAGCAAAAGGACTCGACGAGATAATAGAACAGAAGAAAATGCCTTTTGTAAAGAAGAACTACGAGAAGCTCATCAATCCCTTTGTTCATTCTAAACTGAAGGTGGCACTTGTCGGAGAAGGTGGTGTCGGAAAGACTACAACACTTCATCTCCTCATGGGAAAACGCCCCCCAACACAATATATCCCAACTATCGCACTTGCGATGGAAGTCATTGAGAACATCCACTTTGCTAATTATTCACTCGTTCTCTGGGACTTTGCGGGGCAGGAACGTTTCAGAAAACTTTGGAAATTGTATTTCCAAGGTGCAGATATTGTGTTCCTTCTTACTGACTCAACACTAAGAAATATCCTGATTTCGAAGGATATGTTCCAAATGATCCGTCGCGATGCGCCGCACGTACCAATCATTGTCATTGCAAACAAGCAGGATAAACCGAATGCTCTTGACCCTTCAATTATTGAACGGATAGTTGGGGCTGAAACCCATCCATTAGTAGCAGTAGATCTTACTTATAGAAATGATATCCTGAAACTCCTCCTTGATACTGTAGCAAGACACGTCAATATTCCTGTTCCAGACCTACCTGCTGATGACCTTCTTCGATTCACTGATGAGGATGAAGTCGCGCAGGAAGAGTAGTGCAATCATTTTCTTTCAATTAGTGGAATCAAGTCATACAATATCTTAAGTGGTTCATTTAGATTATAGACTGAGACAAAGTAGTGGAAATGCTATCTACTGGGCAAATGACACTAAACCATAATCGAGGAACAATCTATGATTTACAATACCGTCTTGATGAATACAGCAAGCCGGAAAAAGATTGCAACCTCCGATTATTGGACTCACAAGGTATCTCGTGCACAGCTAACCAAGTATCTGAAAACGCTTCTTGAAATGATAGAGAAATCCGACCGTCTCAAGTACAAACCTGCTATTATTGGTGAGTTCAAATTCTATGGTCGAGAATGTGGGGATGATACTCTCATCATCTTTGTTATGGACCTTAACGAGCCCGATGATGAGGTAGTAAGCAAAATCAATCGAGCTGCACGTGTGTTGAGAGGTGTTCTAGAAAAACATCCCACCAAATACATCAAGAGTAACTTCTCACGAATTGTTGATCCCTATGTAGTAGCAAGATATGTCATTTCTTTAATTGGAGAGAGTGGTGTTGGCAAGACTTCTCTTCTAAGGTTGCTAATGGGCCGAGAACCACCTGAAGAGCACATTCCCACGATTGCATTGAACACTGAGGTAATTGAGAATATTAGGTTTGCAAACTATGAGATTATGATAATTGATTTTGCAGGTCAAGAATCATCAAGGAATCTCTGGGATTTCAGCTCAACCGATATGGTGTTCCTCCTTACTGACTCGACTCTGAGGAATCTCATAGCCTCAAAGGGAATTATGTCAACGATTCAGAAAGAGAATCCTGATTTACCAATTGTCATCTTTGCAAACAAACAGGACTTACCCAATGCATTGGATCCAACAGCAATAAGCAAGATAATGGGAGTCGATGTTCGCTCAATGGTTGCAGTTGACTTGGCGTATAGGAACAGCCTACTCAATACTCTAACTTTTGTTTTGTGTCAGCACTTCGATTTAGAAGTACCAGATATTCTTCCAGACGATCTTCTTCGTTTCGTTCCTGAATGATCAGGGAGTTTTCACAAACACGTTATCATCACCCAGATGAGTAAATCCAAGAATGAGGTTTCCACGCACATCATCGAACTGGAAGACACCAAATGCATATGCAACCCCATTCTTCTCAGTTGAAATCTGACCCTTTTGGAGAAAGAATCTGAAAAGATTACGACATCTCTTTCGGACATCTGAGAAGAGATTTCTATACTTACGTCTTTGAGAAGATCTGATCCCCCATCTTTCGAATATGAATTTGTTAGCTAGACTATTACTGGATAGCAGGATGCTCTTCTTCTTTCGTTCATGTTTCACTAATACTGACTCAACTAGCTGAGATTTCAGCATATCAGGAATGGCGGCTTGGATGGATGGCGTGACTTTAGGTTCGGATAACAAAATGCTCCCTACAAGAATAATTGTTGTCTTCAACCTATAAGGTCCTTTTAGAAATGTGTAGGAGTACATAACCGTTCTTGAGAATAAGAAGGGGAGTGAACTAGAAAGAAGTAGGTCTGAAGTTTATAACCTCAGGTGAAGAAGATGGGTCGCTCCAAGGGTACGATAATCAGTGTTAAGGTCCCGATAAACTGGGATGCTATGACAACACGTACTCAACAGAGATTGAGACAGATTGTTGGGAGGGATACAAGGGTTATCCGTGCATTTCTTGGAATAATTGAACAATATGAAAACAAGCTATTGACAGGTCGTAAGAAAAATAAAATTCATGATGGTAAACTAGATGAACTCACGCTGACCGCAATCAAAGTGAGAACCGGTTATGGTCAGAGGACAACAGTCCCCCATGACATTAAAAAGAGGTTCCCAAGGATCTCCGCCAATGAGCTTCAAGAGTGCAGACAAACCGCAGTGGCACTCTATGAGAGTTACTTGGCTTTGAAACAGAAGAAAGGGTGGAAAGCATCTCGTCCTTCTGAAGTGAATAGGTCTCGAAGAATGCCGCGATGGGTATTTTCTCTAAGATTTAAAATTGAACATAGTTCGTCCACTGTTTCAAAATGGTGGTTCAACCTTAGAGATACGCTTGATTCTGTGCAAGCAGGGAAACACTCACGACTGAAAGCCCGAAAGAAGAAATCTTCTTCCAAAGGGAAGTCCTTACTCTCTAAAAAAGAATCGACATCGGATTCTGGAGAGTCCGCGGCTGTTCACTTTGTCCAATCGGACCTCATTAGTTTCAGTGATGGAGCTAGTGGGAGTGATAATGACCCCGCCGTGGTAAAAACTGTGGAAACTCTCTCTGTTGCTGGAAGTGATGCACCAGCAGTAAAACAGGAGAAGGAAGCCAGGTCTTCAGGAGGGATTCCATCCCGATGAACGTTGACAAAGCTCTTGCTAAGTTTAGCATTTTTTCGAAAATGCTGGATGGTGGTGACACTGGCAGGAGAAGGGTGGAACACAGAAATTTCTTACAGTTGATGTTCACTCACCAAAGTGTAAGAATTAGTTTATCTCTATGGCAATGGTTATAAGTATCGCAAAAGAGGCGAACAAGCCTCTAGCCAGTCAGAATGAGGAATCAGACCATGTCTCAAGAATACAAACATATCGTGCGTGTTGCAAGCGCAGACATAGATGGCCAGGAAAGCCTTCTCCAAGGACTTACCAAAGTTAAAGGAGTAGGACTAAGAATTTCCAAGACCATAATCAATCAGCTTGAATTAGATCCAAGTCAAAGGCTTGGATACCTTACTGATGATGTCATTGCAAGTATTGAAACAATCATCAAAGATCCAGTAGCTGCTGGTTTGCCTGATTGGTACGTAAACAGACCACGAGACAGAATGTCTGGAAGAATGTTACACTTGATTGGCTCAGATCTTGATTTTGCTCATAGAAATGATATTGACAGACTTCGCAGAATCAAATCCTGGAGAGGTACACGACATCAGCTCGGTCTTAAGGTGAGAGGTCAGCACACAAGGACAACAGGGCGCGGTGGAATGGCAGTAGGTGTGTCAAGGAAGACTTTGTAGACGGAGTGTTGAAAAATGGGTGACCCGCGCAGACAGAAAAAGAAGTATGTTGTTCCTAAGAAGCCCTATGATACTGATAGATTCGAACAGGAACTTGATTTTATAGGAAGATTTGGTCTCAGGAATAAAAGAGAACTATGGAGGCATAGTACTGAGCTATCTAACTACAGAAGACAGGCAAGAAATTTGCTAGCTCTACCTCCCTCTGAACGAGAACAGACCGAAAAGGAACTTGTAGGTAAACTCACAAGATTCGGTGTTCTTGAACAACCAATTCTTGACCATGTTCTCGACCTTACACTTGAGAATGTTCTTGAGCGAAGATTACAGACACTTGTTTTTAGAAAGGGAATGGCTGCATCAATGCATCATGCCCGACAACTAGTTGCACACGGCCACATTGGTCTTGACAGTGCAAGAGTCACAACTCCTGCAAGATTGATGACTGTTGGAGAATCAGACCGTCTTGCTTACACTAACAAATCTGCTCTTAATGATCAGTCACACCCAGCTCGTATTGCAGCTTCTGATGCAGCAACAAGAGTAGTAGAACCAAAAGATGATTACGACGAACAATCGAGAGGGCGTCGTGATGATAGGCGTGGCGGTGACCGCCGTGGTGGTGGAAGACGCGATGCCAGACGCGGAGCTCCTGCAAAACCAACACCAGCAGCAGCACCCGTAGAAAAGGAAGCAGAAGCCCCTGTGACTGATGAGGAAGTCGCACCAATTGGAGATGAGAAACTTGAGTAAGGATGATAAATCAGACAAATGGGCAGTAGCTCACATTTTTGCATCATACAACGATACAATCGTACATATCACTGACATTACAGGTGCAGAGACCCTTGCTCGATACTCAGGTGGAATGATGGTCAAAGCAGATAGGAACGAATCATCACCACACGCAGCTATGCAAGCAGCATTTCAAGCAGCCCGAGAAGCCAAAGACAAGGGAGTATACGGAATACACATCCGTGTTCGTGCTCCTGGTGGTCATGGTCCAAAAACTCCGGGTCCTGGTGCACAGGCAGCAATCAGAGCACTCAGCAGAGCAGGTCTAAGAGTGGGAATTATCGACGAAGTCACTCCTATGCCCCATGATGGTACTAGGAAACGTGGTGGACGCCGCGGTAGACGAGTCTAAAGTTACCAATCAAATCCATTGCATTTTCATAAAATCAGTGGTTACGCCATTTCCCTACAAGAGCAAATGATTGTCCCGAATTATTCATTTTCAATCTAGAAACAGGGCGAGTAAGATGCCTTTGTGCACTGAGGGGAGGTAAGTAAAGACCTTTGGTAATCTTTCTTTCAACGTCTTTCTCAGTCTTTGTTCCTTCACGATCACGGTATCCGCATTTTGCACATTTGAAACCCTTTCCAGTTCCAGCACTCTTCATTCTCTTGTTGCATTCAGGACAGAGCGGATTCTGGAATTGAATATCTGGTGAGAGGTGAAGAATCTCAAGTCCCTCTAAATTAAGTGTAATCTCATGTGTTCTGGATCTCGGTCGAACACTAGCATGAACTCTAACTTCATCTCCAATCTGTAAGCTACTAACTATGTCCCTGAATTGTCGAGTCGGTTCATATGCAGCACAGTCAATCCTTGCTGTATCATCTTTTATACCAAATACAACAAAACCACCCTCAAAGATTCTGGGTTCTTTGTCTACATGACCTTGAACCATTGCAGCCACGTAAGGACGAAGGTCTCGAATTCGCACTTGATGAGTGAGATGTTCACCAGTTGCTTGATTTGTACGGAACACAAGCCATCTCTCAACACTTTGCGCACTTTTCACCAGAGATGCTGCTTCAACAACAGCTGCTGCGGTTTCACCACGAATTCCATAAAGAACGGGATCAGGACCATGTGGTTCAATTAGGATTCGATTCTTTTCATCAAGATTTGAGAAAACATAATCTCCCAAATGTCGGTCCATGGCAATGACGGACTCAACATCGACTCCGCGTTTCTCACTAGTTTGGTCCAATCTGCGATATGCAAGATACTCGAATGTATGATCCCTGTATAGAGTATTGCCAATAGCAGCGAGAGCTCCCACTAGACCCCTACCATTTCCGATAGTAAAGTGTGAGAAATTATGTTGTTCAATGATCCGTCGAGTCAACGCAATTGGAATTGTACGCCACAACGCTTGCTCTGAGAAATTTCTAAGTTGTTCTGGTACTTTTCCCGATGTAAGAATGAATCCCGGATTTGTGTTCGGATAGGTTTCATCAACATAGTCCCGTATCATCTCTTCAATGAGTGGTGACAATTTACTGATCGTATCACTCTCTGATTTGAATCGAAGGGCAACCGCTCCATTTCCTCTAGTCCTAAATGGGATTCCTGGATTTAATCGAATAAGGTTAGGATAGTCTAACCACTCTACAGAGTGTTTTGATAGTAGTTCCACTACCAGACTAGCAAAATGTGTCGTACACCTGCCAGCTGGATCATCGATATCATCTAAACCGATGTGGAACTCTACATTGTTCATTTGTTACTCATCCTACATTCGTCACAGATTGTTGATTCATTCTTCTTTGTTCCATGATCCTCACAGACTAATCTCCCACACAAATTACATGCTCTTGATGCGAGATAATCCTCACAGAGGTAGCACTTTGCTTCTTCACAATTAAGACAAAGTCCCTTTGATTCTACAAAGCAATTATTGCAGACACGAGCTCCACACATTTTGCACAGTGATTCTTGTGGAGCATCGTTTCCACAAATCTCACATGATGTGCCCAATGTGAATAGCATTCTTAGTTTCCTCTCATAAGAGGTGTAAGATAACACAGAAATCCTTTGCCGTTACCCGAAACTGAAACAATCTTGGACTCAAGATCCCTGATTGATGTTCGGTTCCTGCTTCACAGAGGTCTGCTTTGCAAATCCCGAAGGATCTGCGATAAGTCTTACATCCTCTCCACAGGCAGTTAAAGTCTCCGGCAAACTGACGGTGACTAGATTGAGTGCAGCGTTCAAGTCCCTATCTATTTTCAACCCACACTCTTCACATTCATACTCCCTTTCCAAAAGGGATAGTTCCTTCTTCTTATGTCCACAGACAGAACACTTCTTTGACGAAGGAAACGTTCTTGGTACCACTTCGAGTTTTGAACCATACCACTGGCATTTGTACTCCAGTTGTCTTCGGAACTCATAGAATCCCACATCTGCTATTGCTCGTGCCAACCTTCGGTTCTTCATCATTCCTGACACTCCTAAGTTTTCAATTACTATCTTACTGTGGCTCTTGGCAAGATATGTCGTTAACTTGTGAAGTGTGTCCTGTCGAACATTGAATATCTTCAGGTGCATTCTAGCAAGTCTGAGCTTGGCTCTCTCTCGGTTCTTACTCCCCTTCTTCTTTCTGGACAGACTCTTTGATAGCTTCCTCAACTTCTTGATACGTCTTCCTAGGGCTCGTGGATTAGCAAAGGTAGTCCCATCCGAAAGCGTTGCTAACATCTTTATCCCAAGGTCTGCGCCTACTGCATAACTAACGATGGGTTTCGGGTCTACTATCTCTTCTTCCACAGTGACTGACACGAACCACCGGTTCGCCCTCCTCCTCAATGTTACTGATAATATCCGCCCTTTGTAATACTGTTTTCTTTTCTCCTTTATCCGTATCTTTCCGATTCTAGGAAGTTGTATCTTCCTTCCTTCAAATCGAATTGTTCCAGTCAGTCTGAAACTATCGTGAATGCCCTTGCTCTTGAACCTTGGAAATCCGATTTTCTTTCCATTCTTCAATCCGCGATAGAAATTCCTGAAAGCTCTATGGAGGTCTCTTAGGGCCTCTTGAGGTGCACACTTTGAACAATCATACATCCAGGGGAATTGAGTCTTTTTCAGGCTGTTCAGAAGTTTATGCTGTTTCATGTGGTTAGTGAAACGATCATTTCCCTGAGTGTTCTTGTATAATTTGATCCTTTCTTCTAGTCCCCAGTTGAATGTAAAACGTGCTACTCCTGCATGCTGAAAAAGGGATTTTCTCTGTTGGTTGTTGGGGTCAAGTTCATATTTGTAGGCTTTATGGACCAACATAAGAGTCGATAATTAGTGATGCAGGAAGTATAAAATCTCATACGAAGGTGCTCCTTTCTACAAAGATTTATTTCATTGATGTCCATTTTTGTTCAAAATCAATACAGATATTTCCCATCTTTTCAAAGGATTTAGACCATTGAGGATTTAGAATGGAACCGAGAATTCTCATCTATCACGCTGAACAGTGTGACCCGAAGAAGTGTACAGGTATACGGCTCAGTAGGATGAACAGAGGAAAGATTCTCAAAACGATGAGGCAGATACCTCCTAGAGCAGTGGTCTTGAATCCAGTTTCAGAGGTTGCATTTTCTAGGGCAGATCGAGAACTTATACAAAAAGTAGGATTGGTTGGCCTTGATTGCTCTTGGAAACAAGCAGAAACAATCTTCGCTAACTCAAGATTGGGAGCTCAGAGAGCTCTACCGTATCTTCTTGCAGCAAATCCAATCAATACGTACAAACCAATCAAACTGTCAACCGCTGAAGCTATTGCAGCAGCACTCTATATTGCTGGATTCAAAGATGAAGCAGAAGACACCATGTCTGTCTTCAAATGGGGACCTTCTTTCATCACTCTGAATCAGGAACTCCTCGATGCGTATGCGGAATGTGCATCAAGTACCGAAGTTGTTCAAGTTCAGAAGGAAATCATGGAATCCCAGACAAGATAACAAGAAAGTGTGGCTTTGGTCCAGTGAGAATTTGTACTCCTATGGCAATGCGGCTGGTTTGGAAAGCTATCATCCACTATCAGCATCAGGAAATGGGTCCTCTATTGGATGTTCGCTCTCCTTGATCGTAGGTTGTTTATGGATTCTCCATAGTATTGCAGTCATAACAATCAATAGTATTATACCAGTGGGAATATAGAACACAATGATAAAGATAAAAAATTGGAATGGCGAAAGCACAATCAGATTCGTTACGACAGGGTAGGATATCACGTGTATAAAGAAAAAGACAAGAGCTGGCCGTCCAAATCGACGAAACCAACTTCCACTCGCTAAATCTCTCGACTCAAATGAAACGAACCAATTGTCAGTTGCATTTGTTCCGGTTTGTTGAAACCACATTAATCCCTTGAAGTACATGATCACTGTAAAGAGAGTAAAGAAACCCAGAATTGCTAAAAGAAACAAAAGAGGATCCAAGTTATTAAATTGCATAATTTTCCCCCCTTGAGTTATCAATACAAGCAATATAAATTTCTGGACATCTATCTAAGAAGAACCATTTTCAGCACATTATAGAAGAACCGTACTCCTCTGTTTCTTTACTTTCAATTGGTAAATGTGTGGCTCCGGTCCAGTGAGTAGCCCCAATTTTGTTCTGCTCGATTCAATTGCCCGTAAGAAGCAATACTACAGCGTCCATGCCAATTCCACGAATGTAAATCCGTATAGAATCAGCGATAGGATACACCAATACAAAACAAACCAGAGGATGTACCTCATCGGTTTTCCTCTAGCGAGTAGACCATATTTCTCAGTGAATCCAAAGATTGTTACTCTTGGTAAAAGAAATGGAGTTCGTTTACAATATTCAGCATACTCAGGACCGAACCTTTTGGCTAGTCCAATCTCTTCAAGATCAGCTACGATGACAAGTATGATTGATACTAGTGACCAAGAAAGAATATCTCCAGGTCGTATTCCGGTCCAATATACCGTGGTACTGAGATTGAACATAGCAAGGGGAAGAAGAAACATTATGATTCCAAGATGTTGTGGATGCCGCACCCAGCGATAGGGTCCTGATGTGACGAATGGTTCTCCACTCGAAATACTACGAGTCATCGTAATGAGAGAACGTATGAAAAGGGTTATTCCAACAAAAAACAGAGCTCCTTCTATTATGTAAACTAATAGAGCGATTAGTGGATTGCTGATTGCAATCCATAGTCCCCCCCATATTGGATTGAAAGGAAAGATGAATCCCATTAAGAACCAAGCACTATACCACATCGGTAGTAACCAGAGCATTGGTGTGAGAATACCTGCAATAATTGGGAGATATATGAAGAAAGAAGTAATAGTAGTTATCAACCGACTGACCAGTTTCTTTCTAATGTTAGTTGTCAATTCACATCCGACCTCCCAATTCGTTGTACTTCCACTTTGTCATAAATATTACGAATCTATGAAAAATAGTGAATCGAAAAGCGTGGCCCTGGTCCAGAGAGTAGCCCAAATTTTGTTCTGCTCGATTCAGTTGCCCGAAAACTAGGTGGAGAGAAAGAGTGGCGTTCATCAGCAGATTCATCTAATTTGAACTCGTTCATGATGTGGATATCTATTCATCAGTATCTTTCTCCATATTATGAAAATCAGAAACACACATACCATAGTGGAAACCGTACCAACTAGTACTGAGATATACGGGACAAAAACTCCGCCCCCCGTAAATCCAAAACTTAGGAGGAATCCTGAAGGAAGATGAGGGCCCAGAGAATTTCCTGTGACTGTTCTGGCAACAGCACCGCTCGAACCTGCAGCCCAACCATGGGTTTCATTGATGAAGTGTACAGACCTAAAATGATAATCTGGACATTCTTGTTCATACCAAGAATTCCCTCCATCGGGGGTGTAGATTACTGCAGGTCCACTTCCAACAACCCATCCATGATCAGAGTCTATAAACTCGATATCATTGTAGTATGAATTACTTGGAACTTGTATTCTTTCAACTCGTGGTAAATCAAACAAGGTTCCATTTACTTGATGTGAAATAAACTGAGGATGAAGAATCCACCCTTCATCATCGGTTATGAATGAAAGACCACGAATACTTCTTGAATCTTCAACCGTCCAAGTCAGTCCCCAATCTTCACTGAGATAGAAACCAGAAGAGGTAGCAATTCTTGCTGATGTACCAGATAAATCGAAATCCCTTATTGAATTGTATTCAGAACTCCAATTGATACTACTCTGCCATGATATTCCACCATCAAATGTTCGATACAATCCGTGCGAATCTGCAAGTATTCCATGAGTAGTATTATAGAATTCAGCTCTAGATACAGCTGCGTTCGGAGTATTCACATATTCCCAAGTTACGCCACCATCAATCGTGTGGCGGAGCAAACTAGTACCACTAACCCAGATATTCACTGGAGTGACTATAGATAATCGGTAAGATGTGATGCCATTTAGTGTAAGACAGGCACTCCAGGATTCACCACCATCACTAGTTTGAAGTAAGGCTTCAAATCCTATTAACCAGCCATGCGTTGAATTGATGAATTCTATTTCTGTAAAGCCGGAGTCATCATAATATTCTTCTGGAATAGATAGTGGTTCCCACTTTGCCAGAGGACTTCCGATTGGTCTTCCGGTTACAAACATTGTAGTGAATCCATAAGAAATAATGAATACAAGAAAGCAACTAGCTATCAACCACTTATTCGAGTGGATGTTTTTTACTCCGAAACTTGGTTCAGATTTCGTCATCTATTACAAGAACTCCCAGTAGAAATGGACCAACGAAATGTAAAAACCCTATCGAACTAAGAAAGAGAATGAATGATGTGGCTCTGGTCCAGTGAGTAGCCCCAATTTTGTTCTGCTCGATTCAGTATTCACTTTAGTCTTATCTTAAAGAAGAGGACAATTACTACGAATGCACCAATAACACCACAACTCAATAAAATTATCAGAGTCGGGTCAATTGTGCCTTGAGTTGTCGTTGAGGTGTGAGTTGTAGTATTCGTCGATGTTGTTATTGCATCACCAATTACGCTAACTAACACATTATCCACAGCTTTGTTTTCGCTTGAATCATAGACATCTATCCGATATGCATAATCACCTGATTCAAGCCCATCAACAGATATCACAATGGGAAATCCATCCCAATCATCGTTCATGAGCAGAGTGTCGTTTCGATAGATCTCATATCTGTCAAGACAAAGTCCACTTGGATTCCAGGTTATATTATGACCAGTAGCTCCAACGTGATACTCGATATTAGGTGGATGATTAATCAGAGGTGCTATTGTCAGATTCAAGGGATACCTGTCAATATTCTCAGCAGTCCCCCATATACCGTAATAATGTGAAGTCAATAAATCACTCCAATAGTTACCTTTGGAAACACCATCATCCCACAGGTTATCAGTACCATCATCTTTTGCTAGTTCACCTTCAATGGTTGGACCTATTTTGTTATAGTAAACATTCACATTTGATGAAGGAAGCCCGAGCTTGATCTCCATGTTGTAGTTACTATGAAGTCTATTATTTACAACTTCAACATTAGTTCCAGAAGGTATTGAGATGCCATAACGACCATTCTCGAATGACAGACTATCCTCAACCCTGGAAGAATCCGAATCTAATGCGAATCCATCCTCTTCATTTTGAAACGTGGTACAGTTGGATATTGTGATATTTGACCCAGTAGCATAGATACCAACATGATTCGAATATAGTGTGTTATTGAATAGGATACAATCCCCAGAATTATAGACATAGATTCCTGCTAAATTTCCGTTGTTGAACAATGTAGAGTTGGACACGGTACAGTCATAGGAATTTGTGAAGAAAATTCCATCAAACTTGTTATCGTAGATTACACAATCATCAATAGAACTGTGATTTGCGTTGTTGAAGTAAATCCCATATAGTTTGGAATAGATTGTGCAGTTACGAATTGAACCATTCGCTACATTCCCAAAAACAACACCATGTGTCGAAGGATCAACCTCAGTTCCCAGCAATATGCAATCTTCGACAATGAAATGTACATCTGTGTTAAAAACTGCAATAGCATTTTCACTAGTATTGATGATTAAGCTGGAAATCATGTAGGGCTGACTAACAGTTCCATCTCCAGGCCAACCCTGGGTTTCAAAGTCATCATCACTTGCAATGAGAATCGGTCCACTTAGAGAATGTGAGGGTACAATATCAGATTCTCTTGGATTCATACTATTTTCAGAGTGTAAGTAATCATCGTTTGTTGTAGTTGCCAGAGTGCCAATGATGAGAATGAAAAGAAGTCCAAAGACAAGAGATTTACAATTCAAAGGAAGTTCCCTCCACTTTCCACTATCCAAAGAAAAACATAAGTCTTGTTAGATTCCCAACATGTGATAGTGGGGATAAACACTTTTCCTTTTCTTCCCATCTCAGTTTCTCATGATGTTTATCTCTAGGCAAATTGCCGAGAGAAACGGAGGATTTGGGAATGCGAGTGCGTGTTGTAGTATTTCTTGTCATCATCTTATTGATTGGACAAATAGGCATTATCAGTGAGATGACTATCAGTGAATCAGAGGACAATTCCAATGTTATACCTTCAAGTATAGTCATTACGGATTATATCGAGGATCCCTTATTTGATTCAGAGCCGGACACTATCATTGAAGGCACATCAGGAGAGTTTTCTTCCAGCCATCACATAGCAGTCGGCGAGGAAGATTTCAACTATATGGAACTCGCATGGAATCATGTAGCCAATACATCTCTTGATTTCAGGATTGGAGAAGACGAAAATCTACCGGATTGTCTTGATTTCATATACATATATCAGGAGTTTGATTGGCTATCTAATGAAATGCCTATAGATGCTGAGTTCCAGTTTAATATTAGCACAACTCTATCTGGATCCTTTACAACCGAGCAATATGGAAACCTTGTGTTTAGAGTTTTTGTGTGGATGATTGATTCATCAGGAAACTGGATTCAAGTATATGAGTCGAGAGATGCAGTGTACAGCGAACTCTATCAAGAACGAAGAACAAACTTCAACTACTTCGATATACGTGAAACTTGGGACGGAATGATTGAAAATTCCACTGGCTTACAAGAGGACCCTGAAGATATTGTTCAGGTCGCCATTGGCTTAGCACCTAGATTTGAGTTTGAATCGTTCTCGGGAGGCCACCCTTGGGAGTTCTATGATGGATCAGTGAGTGTTAGGATAAAGAGTATGGAACTCTTTGTGTACACTGAAGAAGACCCAGACCCTTCACAAGTTCTTTCTCCTCAATACAACACTACTTGGGATTATTCCGTCCGAGACGTCTTCCCTGACATCCCTGTGGAATTTGAAAACCATTCACGAGTAGAGTTTAGAGATATTGAAACTGATACAGATGATTCTGTATATATCCTTTGTAAATCCTCTAGTAGCTATGAAATGTATGTGAATCAAAGTAAACACTTCTCGTACGAATTTTTATTGAAGTATAGCCCTGTGTTGGAGTTGAGATGGTCTGCACGTAATGATAACAGAACAACTCCTCATGCAATGACTATCCGTGATGGTTTCATTTACACAACTGGGTATGTGAGAACAGATGATGAACAGAATAATCTGATAGTAACAAAATGGTCGTCGAACGGTGAAAGGTTGTGGCAAACTGAGTGGGGTGGAATCTACTCTGAGGAAGGAAGTGCAATAGCAGTTTCTTCTGATGGAAGTATCTATGTTTGGGCTCCTTACTACAACAGGGCATTTGAACCTGAGTTCTGGAAATCTTCCTTTCTCAAGTTTGACTCATCTGGAACATTGCTATGGAATAAGACCAGTGAAATTCCTTTGCTGCCCCGATGGGCAGAATTGGAAATGCAACCTGATGGAATGTACAGTTGGGATACGTTAAATGTTGAGAAACGAGACTTCTCGTGTGAACCAGTTTGGAATATCAGCCGACAAGCATTTGCTGTCAATTTCGATGATGCTGGAAACATCTACATTGCTACTATTGGGTCTTGGGAGGGTCCAGGAGCACTTCCAGATGAATGGCAGGTCATGATTAGCAAGTGGAGTTCCAGTGGAGCTGAAATATGGAACACGAATTACTCAATTCCGCTTATAGATCACAGTTTCTTGAGAGTCCAGTGTAGGTCTGTTGATGTTGCTCCTGATGGGAGTGTCATTGCGATACTGCACGAAATGGAGCTTGGTTACGACTTTCATATGTTGAAATTCGACCCATCTGGGAGTTTCCTCTGGGACAAGATAATCGGAGATGATCGATGGCCAGTTTATGGAGGTGACGAACCAAAATTGCAGATAGGTGATAACGGACTTGCATATGTTGGATTCCAGCGATATGGAGACTACGGGATAGATGTTGCAGTATCTGCATTTGTTATTGGAGTATATGATCAAGACACGAACTTTACTACGACTATTGTAGTCTTGGGAATATCAGGAGTAGCTCTGGTTGCTGCTGTAATTGTAGTCTATATCCGGAAGTATCGGTAGAAAATCTTCAATGGATAGTATCACTGGGTCATAGTTCTCGCTGGTGAAGATGCTAAGTATCAAATTTAGGTTTGAGTAGTTAGGGCGATTTATATCTCGGTTTAGAGTTCCATTACATGCACGATTCTAATCCTGAATTGTGTATAGGGCATTGGTAGAACGGATGATTATGAATTTCGATACAATACATGAACTCTACATGCAGATACAGATTTCATACCCTGTACAGATTCTCGCGATACTAAGCACAGCTAGTACTATAGCAATCATCATTCTTATTGTATACTTAGTTCGAAGAGGTCCCGCAAATTCTGGAAATCCCGTTGCAGTGAAGCAGATTCCTGATGATACAGAGGAATTGTTTCTTCAGATTAAAGATTGGGGATTTGAGAAACATAAGACCCTCCTTGCTAGTTTTCTTCTCTATGACGAATGTACCATAATCATTCTACTAATTACAAGCTTGAAGGAAGATGGTTTTACTGTAAATACTGATAGTGGCCAACTAATGATAACTGGAGACGGTGGTTGGAGAAATAAACACCAGATCTCAGAAGCAACTGGACTATCACAGAGAAAAATCTACGACAAGAATGGAATCATTGAACGTCTAGCCAAATTGGGTCTTTTAGAAATAAGGGAAAAAGATGGTTGGGGTCGTCAGACTAATCAATACCGTGCTAACATTTCCCATACATTGGTGAAATCAACATATGCAGCACTACTCCGATCGCATATCTAGATCAAAAATATCTCTCTTCTGTAATATCTGAGAGAAGCTAAGTCGATACTGATGTTTTTGTTTTCCCCACCTAGATTGTGAGGGCCGTTTTTCGATGAATCTCTGTTCAATGAGTTTCTCCATGATGCCACATTCTTTGTAGATCTGCTTTTGCGAAACTCCACTCAGCAGGTGAATATTGTACTTATTTCTCCACCCCAAATCTTCCCTATTGATTCTTTGAACTGTCCTTCTCTGAAGATCTTGGAATACTGCAATGATTAGTGATGTTATGATTGCACGACAGATTCCAGCTGTATCACCATGATTCGTCCCTTGTGATAAACTGACTTGGGGAATTATTTCGGATTCAAGATTGTCTGTTTGCTGAATTTCTGAATACGTCATCTTTTTGACCTGCTTTCGGCTGACTGAAGTTACCTTGCTTGTTCTACAATGGGATTCTTTTCAGGAGGAGGTCCCCCCTCCCAAACTGAATGCCCGGTTCACAAGAACCAAGGAATACTGTATGTGAAAAAAAGTATAGGTCTTTTTCTCCGCAAATTCCGAACTATTATAATGCTTATTTTTAACAAATACGAGTTATGGTTACCAATATGCACTGACAAAGCATGGAGAATACCAATATTTCTTTTCTTATAATTTGAAGCGAATTAGTTATCTTTTTCTAACCCTTCTCCCAATTGAAGGGTATAGTTGATGTACTTGAAGATTGGGCGACGTCAGTATCTAGCACTAGCATTTTTGGCATGTATCTTGTTAGCAATTAGTCAGTCGATTCCAAGTACGCTAACTTCTTTTCCGTACTCTAATACTAACTCCAAACACTCTCAACAAGTGCTATCGAGTCAAGTGATTGAAGAACAGGTGCTCTTGGTAAGTGAGTGGATTGTAGTCGAAGCTGGTGAGGACCTCTTAATCGATAATTCTACAATCGTATTCATTCAAGATGAAATGGCAATCATTGTTCGGGATGGGGGCAATCTTGTTATTCGCGACTCCCTTCTGTACTCCTACCCAAGTTGTTCGTGGTGGATCTCTGCTGAGAGTGGGGCTGAATTATTGATTGAAAGGAGTACACTCACTGGCTCCGGAACTGAAAATCAAGCTGGAATCAATATCTGGTGTGACGATGCAGTGGTTGAAAGTTGTCATCTTTCGGAATTTGGAGGGGACAACATCAATGTTGGTGATTGTAACGGGGTTAGAATTCGGAATAATGTTGTGACTGATAGTGCATGGGAAGGAATCAATTTCGGCCGAGTAACTGATTTGATTATCTCGGGCAATAATGTTTCAGACACAGGATATTGCGGAATTTTTGGAACTGGTTCTGAGGATGTAACTATTACTGGGAACACTATATCTACGACAACTTATGCTGGCGTATGCTTAGATCGTACATCAGCTTCTGTAGTTTCATTCAACAATTTCTCAGAAACTAATCAAAATTCAATTTCTATCGAATATTGTGATAGTATCAATGTGAATGGTAATACTGTTTTCTCAAGCTATGGGTGTGGTGTCCTATCAATTTGGTCCACCAATTTACAAATAATGAACAACGAAATTCACGAAACTGTCTATGATGGAGTCAATCTATTGACCCATAGTGATAATATATCAGTGACTAACAATGAATTTTATGATACGTATTCATGTGCTATCGTTTCCGATTCGTCTACCAATATCTTTGTTTATGGGAATTACATGAAAGATATCCGATTAAACGGATTCGATGGTGTTGGAGATTCTGAGAATTTAACAGCGATATCCAACACAATGATTGATTGTGGCACTGGATTGAACTTCAAAGATGCGGAGAATATTGAAGCTGCTGGGAATTGGATAAATAACTCGATGTATCATGATATCAATGTAGAGAATTGTGGGAATGGGCTCATCTATGCAAACGCGTTTTGCAGTATTGGAATTGATGTAGGTCATGCAAGTATCAATCTCTTTGATTGGGACAACGGTACAGTCGGGAATTATTGGAGAGACTATGAAGGTGATGATGAAGATAACAATGGAATAGGTGATAGTCCCTATGTAGTCAGTTATGGGTATGAGGATAATTATCCATTGGTGGGATTAGATTCAATCAATAACTTTCGCTCTAGCTTCAATATCTCAGCCTATTTTTGGATTCCAGTAGAAAACAATACGAATACTACTACAACGACCATTATCAACACTAATGTCAGTCCAATGGAAACCCTCTTGATTTTCAGCTCTTCAATTCAGATTTTCTGTGTTGGCATTCTACTGATAATCCTCAAGCGTAGATATGCTTCGTAAGTATCAAAGTTATAGTTTCTACAAAGAATAATGGGATTGAAGAATAAAAGAAGGTTTATGCTTTTCTTCCCTAGTTGAATTCAGTGTCTTCTATTTGAATCCATTCGAAGAGAAAAGGAGGGTTCATACTTGCACAAGCAAAAAGTAGTTCTTTCATTTATAGTGTTTATATTGGTTGTATCAGTTCTAAGTGTAAGCAGTTGTCTTGTTACAGAACAAGGCTCTGAAACCACAATAACCGAAACTAAATCAGCCTCAATTGAAAATCTAAGTCCTATTGGTTCATCAAACCATTCAATCAGTGATTCAACGCCCACTAACTTGGCACTCTATTTCGATGGTTCTGATGAAGTAATCATTCCAAGCGATTCATCACTTAATCCTACCACTGCAATTACAGTCATGGCGTGGATAAACGCTGATGATTGGATTGGAAATAGGAGAATCTTGCAGAAGGGAGTTGATGATCAATTTCGCCTTATAGAAGAGGGTAATTTGGAGTTTAGTCTAGCAGGAATTACAGGTGCGGATATTGAAACTCCGCTCCCAACAACTGGAACATGGCATCATATTGCAGGAACATACGATGGTTCAACTATTAGGTTATATGTTGATGGAGTTGAGAAAGCATCGGGTTCTGTAAGTGGTCCAATTCAGACTTCGAGCACTCCTTTGTACATTGGAAACAAGCCATTTAGTTCGTATTCGGGTGATTACTTTAAGGGAATTATTGATGAAGTTAGAATATACAACAGAGCCCTTTTGCACCAAGAAATCAATGACACAATGAACAATGAATTACCTGCAACTTCTGGACTTGTTCTGTATCTATCTTTCGATGTACTGGAAGGTTCTACCTGTCCAGATTTATCTGGTTATGGGAATGACGGGATAAATTATGGTGCCGGGATTGTCACATCATTCGAATGGAGCGAAGTGTATGACTGGGTTGTTGAGGGAACTGCAATCCCCTTCACAATTTCGGGTATTTACGATGTAGATGAAGATGGCAAATTAGAGATATGGGCTAATGACGAAGATACACAGTATATCCGAGTCTATGAGGCAAATGCAACTGATAGCTATGAAGAAATCTGGAACTACTATATTGGTCCCGACGTTAAGTGGTCAAGAGACCAGACTTGGTTCGGCGATACTGATAATGACACCAAGCTTGAGGCAGTGATGAATACCGGGAATTGGCCTGATGTTTGGTATTTAAGAATCTTTGAGTGCACAGGGGACAACTCCTTCACTCAGACTTTCTTTTATGATATTAGTTCACTCAATGATCCACAATGTCCCGCATGCGGAGATGTTGATGGTGATGGATATTTTGAGATATTCATCGGAGCCAATGATTACAATGTAGGATTCTTCGAGAATACTGGTGATAACAGCTACGTGTACAAGGGTACCATCCCCGACTCTAGAACAAAGAAGATTGCCATTGGTGATTTGGATGGTGATAGCTCATTGGATATGATCCTAGGTGGAGAGTACTATGATAGGAAAGTATCACAATGGGAGGCTACTGGTGATGATACATATGCGATCTCATGGGAAACTCCTGGTGATGTGAGTACCTATGGATGTTCAGTGAAAATAATTGACCTAGACTTGGATGGTTTCAATGAGATATGGTGTTCCGGTGCAAACAGCCGGGTCACACGATTGTATGAAACTACTGGAGATAATTCCTTTGTTGACAGGTGGGACTTTACTGATAAGGGAGGAAATGACCCTGGGTATCTCTTTGATGCAGATGGAAATGGGTGGCCTGAGATTGCATGGACCTCTCGATACTCCGGTTCGGGCGATATTAGCAATCAGGAGATTTTTATTTACGAAGCAACAGGGGATAACAGCTACCAGATGAAATGGCAGTCTGGATTACTCTCTGGAGAAGAGGGACCCGTCTACATGGGGGATTTCGATAATGATGGATTTTCAGAGATGCTCTACCATAGAAATAGCGGAATAGTTCTAGAGTGTACTATTGATTTAGCCAGTTGGCCAAATCTACAGGTGACTCGTGAACCTCTTGCACCTTCTCCAGATGATGTAGTAAATGTGACAATATCCGTAAATTCAATCTCAGGGATAAATCAGTCAATACTCTCGTATTCATATGATGGTGGAGGTTTCACAAACTTCTCAATGAGTAATACAACAGGTTGCTGGGTTGGAGAAATTCCTGCCTTTCCAACATATACCGAGGTTCAATACAAGGTCTATGTACAGAACGGACTATGGGAATGGACAACATCTTCACTCTATTCATACAACGTTACTGATACTGAAGGACCACTCATATCGACCGCTAGAAATCCCCTCATGCCTATACATACTGATGCCGTGATTATCAACGCGACAGTTATCGATGCAAGCACCATAGAACAGGTTCTATTGTCATATTCCAATGACAACCAGGAAACATGGACAGAGGTTTCCATGAGTCAGGTAGGCAATAATTGGATAGAATATATTCCATTATTCTCAGGAGGGACAAACGTATCCTATTACGTAAGGGCGGAGGATAGTGAGGGCAACTGGGGTACCTCTGATGTGGCCAACTATACAGTTGATGACATTCAGGGGCCCTCCATTATCATATCGAGAAATATGCTGACTCCTTGCATAGGTGATTCTGTTGAAGTGACTGTAGTAGTCTACGACACTAGTATGGTTGATACAGTTTGGCTCTTCGTTCGAATGAATAATGGTTCTTGGAATAGTTATTGGATGAACAAGGTAGGGTATCTCTACTCTGCATTCATTCTAGGACAGGACTTTGGAACTTTTGTCGAGTATAGAGTGCAAGCAAACGATACTGTTGGAAATTGGGGTGTATCGCAGATCGAGGCATACACTGTGATAGATTGTATTGGTCCAATTATCTCACTGCAAACTGAGCTTTCAACCCAAGGGCAGAATGTTGTAGTACCGATAGAAGTAGGTGTTGCTGATCCAGGCGGAGTGAACCAAGTTCTACTATGTTATTCCTTGAACTCTGAATCCACATTCACAAATATCTCGATGGGTAATGTATCGGGAACATGGTCTGCATCAATCCCGATGGGACTCGTTGGCGAGTCAGTCTACTTCTCAATCTACGCCGAAGATCAATCAGGAAATTGGGAAATTTCTCAGTTGTATTCTTATGAGATAATTGATGTACTCGCGCCAAATGTTCTGATTTCAGTTACTTCTGATAGTTCAAATGAAACTAAAACTTTGAAAGTTGAAGTAGAAGTCACTGATGACAGTGAGATTCTGAGCGTGCTCATGCGATTCACTATAGATGATTGGGGAAATGAGAGTGAATTGGTTCTCGACTTCCAAGATGGAGTTTGGTCAATAACAATAGGATTTGTTGATTCTGCGATAACTCTACAATATAGAATCGTGGTTGAGGATACAGCGCACAATATCTATGAAAGTGCAATTATGTTCTATACCATAGTATATACTCCCTATCAAGCACCACCTCTGGACGTTGTTCTTGTAATAGCTACTTCCGGTGGGATTGGTATTACTGCAATTCTCATCATATTGTATCTAAGAAGAAGAACGGGTTGATAGCAAAAGGAAGGAACCTCTCTTATTCCTAGGTGGACTCCTTTATGCAACAGGAAGTAGAAGTTTGGATTAAGTGTGGCTCTGGTCCAGTGAGTAGCCCCAATTTTGTTCTGTCCAAGATTGTTGCCAATCATTAAAAAAATACTCGTTCATGCTAATTCTTCAAATACGATTATCACTCTCGAACAAACTATAAGCATCAGTTCAAAACAACCAGAAAATCCTAAATGATTTGTTGACAGGATATTTCATTGTTGTAACCATTAATGAAGGGTGTGAATTCGTGGGCAGAGAAACTTCATCTGATCTATTTGTAACAATCTATTTGCCAACTAAGCGGGGTATTGAAAAAGAAATAATTGACATTGATGTAACTGAATTAAAGATCAATATCGATAGAGTCAAAGGTTTGGACCTTTCGGCGCTAACGCAATGCAAAAAAATCGAGTCACTTGAATTAAGTGGGTATAAAAATACCTGTAAAAACTGGCCAGACTCATTTCTAGTTCATATCTCACACATGTGTGGTCTTAAATCTCTCACAATAAAAGGAATGGAGGGTCTAGAGAACCTTAATCTAGGTCCATTGAAGGAACTGGAAAAACTCGAAGTTCTGAAGATAGTGCACTGTGGTGAACTTAGAAGAATTGATCTTTCACCATTAGCTAAGTTGACGAAAATTAATGAAATTGAAATCACCACGAATTTATTTCTTGAGGAACTTGACCTAAGTCCCCTCGCATCTTTGTCCAACTTAGCGAAATTAGTGATTTCAACAAACCCATTGCCAAAGATAGACTTTGGACCATTGCGTCATTGTTTAATGTTGAAATATCTAGATATCTCCTCTAACCGCACAGGAACTCTTGATCTTTCAAATATTGCTAGAATTCCAAATCTAGAAACTCTTGATGTCAGTGGTGGCACAAATCGTCTGCAACTTGATTTGAGTCCACTTGCAGAATGCAGCAATCTCCGAAAAATAACAATAAGACCCGCTGGAAATGACGCTTTGGATATCGAACCTCTAAGCAGATGTTCTGTTTTAGAAGAGATTCATATTGCAGAAGGTGCGTGGTGGTTCTCACAATATTATTCCGATGATCTAAATGAATTAGATCTAAGCGCACTCTCGAAATTGAAGAGCCTCAAGAAACTACATGTGTGGCTTTCGGGGGGTACATACAGTGTTATTTTGCCTGAGAATAAATCAGTAGAATCTGTTCATTTAGGTATTGGAAGTGCTAAATCTCTTAGCCTAAATGCATTAGGAGCATGCACAAATCTGAGGGAATTCATTCTAAGTCATTCAGAGATAGAACATATCAATTTAGAACCACTATCGAACTGCTACAATCTACAAAAAATATCCATAGAAATCAATCCTAAGACTGTTAGTCTTACAGCTCCACATCCACCTAATCTTCAAGAATTTGTGATTGGTACACGAAGAGATTCTGTAATCTCTGGTGAGCAGTTTAATCTGAGTGGACTGTCAGAATGTAAACAAATGCGAGTATTCAAAATGGTAGGGGAGAAATCGCAGGCATTTCCTACCGAGTTCTTGAGTAAAATGAGGTTTCTTGAACTTCTGTCAATGCAAATAGAGGGTCCAGTTAATTTGGAGCACATATCACAATGTGAGAGTCTGCATACTTTGAAATTGTCAGTGACATCATCCGGAAAATTGGATGTTGCTCCATTAGAAGATTGTCGCGAGCTAATTCAGTTTGAGTTGGAGGATGATGAGCTCACAGAGATTGATCTTACACCGTTTTCAAAAATGCACAAACTTGAGGAAATTTCACTGTATTCGAGAACATTACTGAAGGTTAAACTAGCACAAAATCCATCCCTCAAACATATTGTTGTTTCTAGAAGCCGAATCAAGTCTATTGACTTGGAACCCCTATCAGCCTGTACAAATTTAGAAACAATTTCTCTTTCAAGTAAATTAGAAGAGATTGATTTGCATCCTCTTTGCAATTTAGGTTCTCTCAAAGAAATTGATCTCTCAAACAACGAGCTAACAGAGATTAGTCTACCTCAGATGACTGCAGGTTCTAATCTCCGTAATATCAATCTCAATCACAACCAGCTAACACATCTTAATCTCAATCCTCTAAGAAATTGTATCTATATTGAAAATCTCGATCTTGGTTGGAATCCAATTGCCGAGATTGAAACAGAAAATCTTCCTTGCTTGAAAAATTTATCAAGTCTCAATCTGCAGAGGACAGAGTTGAAAAGGATTGACCTTACATTCATTCGTGGAGCACAACTAACAGATATTGAGATCCGTGGAGACCACCTTAGTTCTCTGGATTTATCACCTCTTTCTGAATGTATTAGATTGAAGCAAGTACAAATATTCTCCAAAAGGCTGAAAAAACTGGATTTGAAACCCTTATCATTCTGTCCATCATTATACTATCTCAGGATTGAAGGAAGTAAGTCACTAAGATCATTGAGTTTAACCCCACTTCGTAAGTGCAGTAATCTAAAATATCTATATCTCAGTAACAACGGAATTAGACATCTGAACCTCAAACCCCTTGCGAATCTTGAAAAACTGAGAGATCTTCATCTGGACAACAATAATTTTTCAACAATAAATCTTGAACCTCTCGCTACATGTAAAAGGCTCAGAGAGTTGCGGCTTAATTCATCCAAACTCAAATCATTTGTTTATGACCCACTCTTCTTTCTTCAAGATTTCGTTGCTGGTGAATTTCCGAAGGAAGGTTGCATTGATCCTCTTTATCAATATTGGAATAGAAAATGGAATAGATGGTCAAAATCATTCAAACAGAAGGAAGAATCTACACTTCTTAGAGAATATGGTCAGCGACTTTCCTGGACCCACTTTGCACGAACGATTGACGACATCTTGGAGGGACTTTCAGAAGGAGATAGATTCAGAGAATCATACTGGATCCTGAAACTCTTTAATTTGAGTGAATTCTGGGGATACGCTGGTTCACTCGTTGATCTATTCGAACGTATTGAGCCTCATGCTGAATTTGAAGACGCAAGGGTCCAATTGGAGGATCTGCTTATTGATGGGCTCCTGACGCAAATTGAGAATAAGGGACCTACTATCTTTTTAGATGTAGAAAATCTTGCATTGAATGCAAAGATTGCTTACAGTTTAAAGAAGATTCTAACTCGCCGACAAGAGGAAGTGGAGGAAACAGTTGTCCCTATTGTAAAGAATACAGCATACATTCGACATCTTTGGGTAACGGAGTATGGGTTCAGAGTTCTTTCAGCAGTAGGATTAGAGAACACAACTGACCTTGCAGGTCTTGAGGAAATTAGAAAGCAGTTCAAGACTCTGGGTGTAGAACTAAATACTAAAGTCAAGAAATCATCGAGTGGGCGCTATGCTATCAAATTATCTCCAGAGATGCGAGAGTTTATCGCTGAAATAAGTAGGGGTTATCGAGATCTTAGTTTTCTAAATTGATTGTTGATGTATTCTAATTTACGTTGACCAATAGGGAGCGGTAGTTTGATTTCAATAGAATATGTGAAGTGGCTCTGGTCCAGTGAGTAGCCCCAATTTTGTTCTGCTCGATTCAGTTGCCCGATTTAGTGATTCTATAAATTCTGTTAAAATCAACGAGAGTATGATTCTTATGGAATTGAGTGATTATACTTAATGGATTACGATGGAGAGGGCTACTGGTTATATGTTCCTCCTTGGGGTTCTACTTCTTGGTAGTGTGTTTCTTATCGCAGACGTCCCTAGTACATTTGCTCCCTCTAGGAGTGAAATAGAGATTGTCCTTAGATCAGAATACAATGATGTTTCCACAGATATGACTGTAGATAGTCAAGGGAATGTCATTGTAGTGGGAGGAAAAATGGAGGGCAGCGAAACCTCGACTGCAAGATTCCATATGGTGAAAGTTTCTTCTTCCGGAGAGGAGATTTGGACAAAGACATGGAATAACTCACTCTACAATATGCTTGTGAGTGTGGAAGTAGACTCCCTCGACAACATTTTCATCGCCGGAGTTGAAGGCTTTAACCAAGAAAATACGACTGGACTTGTAATGAAGCTCAATCCAGACGGAGTTATTGAGTGGACTGTTGAGTATGCAGGACTAGCCTATGAATGGTATAACTGGCCTCAAGTAAATTACTTCTTTGGTTTGGAAATCGATTCAATTAATGATACCTTCTATGTCGTTGGTAGTCTCAAAGACGGATGTCACAGGACTCTCATTGCTAATCTAGATTCTTCTGGTTCTGAGTTATGGCGAACAGAGTGGGAAGGTCCTTCTGACTGGAACGGGACTGATGTAGGAGCGTTCTGGTTGAGTTCTCAGGAGGGATTAGTGGTAAGATGCAATATCTATGGAGGTGACAATCCACGTAACCCATACATCGGTTCTTGTATATCATCTTTCGCACTGAATGGAACGCTCATGTGGAATCGTACGATAAACAATTTCTTTTGGACAGGGATTGAATCAGGAATTAATGAGTTCATTACAGCGACATACTCATGGAGAGGCTACAACCAAGTCACTCGTTATACATATGATCTTGAAGAGATCAGCAATTTTGAACTCATTGTAGGAGAGTATTATTCCATATCGATTGGTGGTTTCGATTCCAATAAAACAGGGAGCATACTTGGCTATGGAACAGTAACAAGCTTACTAGCTGGTAGTTCTGTCAAAAGGGAATTTTCCGCTTTGTTCCAAGGCCCCCAGCCTCCTCAGACCTTGGTGTTCAGCTGTTCTACTTCTGGTGAGTTGCAGTGGTACGACTTTCTGGTTCTAGGGCGCATGTCAGAGCCATGCGGTCTTCGATTTGACTCTAATAATAGATTGATCATAGCAGGTCACACTAGCGAGGGGTCCTTCTATGAGAACGACATCTATGTTGTCTTTGGCTTCAGTCAGACTCCGTTCCCCCTCCCCTATCAGAATCTCTTAGTTGGGTTCTTTCCCTTGTTCAATATTATCATTGTCGCTCTAATCAGAGAATTTGAGACTCTATATACCAAAGGAAAATCAATCTTGGGTTTTCGTAGCCCGAATTGGAGTTCCAGGAAGGTTGTCAAGCGACTACTTCAAGCTCAAACAATACTTCTCTTCTTTTTATTCACTTTTCTCATAGGCTCAGGAGGTGGGGGTGGTCCTCCTGCACCAATAGTATATTTACCACAATGGGTGTCGCTGTTTCTAATGAGTTTACCATTTGGAATCATAACATTGGGACTCCTCTTCCTTAGAGCTAGGTCAAGAGAAACGAACCATGAAGGTGATTTGGATATACATTCCGAAATCGAAGAAATGGATTCAATGTAATTATGACTGAGTAGTGTGGCTCTGGTCCAGTGAGTAGCCCCAATTTTGTTCTGTCCGAGTCTATTGCCTGATGAAAATAAAATAGTGGCCTTGGTCCAAAGAGTAGCCCCGATTCTGTTCCACTTCATTTCGTTACCAAATTGAAGCTTTGCAACATCTAACTACGCTCGCTACCCTACATCTCGGACCGACGCTTCAACGATGTATTCTTGCGATTGCTCAACAGTGATGGGCCGTTTCAACCGGTCCGAACTGATCCTCAGCAGAATCGAGTCTGCATCATAGTCTAACCCAGTCAGGGGGTGTCGTTTCTGTTCCCAGAGCGAGGCTCTCGCCTCCTTCCTTTCGTAGGACTGTTGTCGGTGTGAGTCAGGAGTTTCCTCAGCAGTCACAAGTGACTACCGTCAGTTGCGCTTTTGCTCCAAGGCCTACCTCAATCTGTATTTTTCATTATAAAAGGAATAAGGTTGAAACGTCATTGGCGGATAGTTGAAATTGCTAATGACAATCAAACCAACAGATTCACATTCCTATCAAGTCTTTCATTATTGATATGTAGTCGGGAGTTTCCTCAGAACCTAAATCTTACATTATGGTGAGTGAACCTCAACTGTAAGAAATTTCTATGTTCCACCCTTCTCTTGCCAGTGTCACCACCTCTTCGTAATTCCGAGGAATAACAAAAATTAGCAAGAG
>JAEOSL010000079.1 GCA_016840385.1 Candidatus Thorarchaeota archaeon
CGAAGAGATGCACTCAATGAAGCTATCTCAAAATCAGACAACCTCTCCAGTGTTATTGCAGGTGGGGCTACTTACCAGTACATAGAAACTCCTTGGAACGACTGGAAGGTTTGTTCAGAACTTCTTGAAAAACACAACATCCTGATTTCTCCTGGAAGCGCTTGTGACCCTTTCATCGGGGACAAGTTTGTGCGCGTAGTTTTCCTCAATACTATTGAGAATATTCAATTCATGGTTAGCAGTCTAGAAAACATCCTCTGATACTTGCTCACGTTCCAGAAGGTAACCACCGATTGTACCTCCAATCCAGTTTCGGTAGCTCCAGACTCAGTGAATTGGCGTAGAAATTAACATCTATATTCGAACGTATCTTGAAAAGAACAAGGAAAGATGGTGTGAGTGTGGTAACGAAATGAACTCTTCATGGACTTTGTTATGTCTGAGCCTAATTGCTTTCAGTTTCGTATTTATCCAACCGGTTCCCGTCCACAACAATTTTGACCAGAATGATTCAGTGCCAACTCTGACTCAACCAATGCTCCAAACGCCAGCTCAAGAGATTGGAGATAATAGATCATTCTGGGCACTAAACCTTGACACAATGGAGCGCTATGTTGTGGATGCTTATCTACTTGCGATTGGAAACCACTGCTACATCTACATAGAGGACCTGGTGATTTCCATCATTGGGGAGGAAGAGGCAAATTCAAGGGCTGAGACTTACAGGGATGAGTTCGACGCGAACATTTATCCAAGAGTGATTGATCTGGCAGGAAACCCTGATGGCACACTAGGTGACATAGACGGAGACCCAAGGATATACATTCTGATAGCCGAGCATCGTATGGATTACTATCTTCAAACAAACGAGGGTGCAGGAGAATACTCGAACATGTGCGAGATGGTATACATCTGTTACCGCTCGAGCAACCCAGTGAGAACTATTAACCATGAGTTCCACCACCTGGTCTGGTTCAACAACGAGTTTGACGAGGTCCATTTCATTCTGGAGGGAGCAGCTGAGTATGCTGCCTACCACTCAGGCTACCTTCCAGCCAATAACTGGACTGTTCGGGTTCAAAACTTTCTTGATGACATTGATGATTCACTCATCTATTTCGAGGTCGAGGCCCAAGACTATGGTGCCTGCTATCTCTTTGCATTCTACCTGGCGGAGCGATATGGTGTGCAGTTCCTACGAGACATGGTGCAACATGAAGATGATGGAGCCTTGGGGCTGGAGACCGCACTTGATGCAGCAGGCCATAACATCTCATTCAATGAACTATACCTGGACTGGATGACCGCTCTGACCATTGATGAGCAGGGTTTCGCAGATGACCGGTATTGCCTCCAAGGCATGGACGCGACAATCCAAGATTACTCGACCATTGAGTCCCTTCCCTATCAGGATGAAAGTTTACCGCTGTATTGCTACGGTTCGAAGGTGTACAAGCTGACATCACCACCGGACAGCTTCAGTGTTGAGATGAGCCAGCCCGCTGATGGTGTTGCAGGCCTCTCAGTCGCGTATAGGGACCTAAGCGGCTGGCATGTTCAGCAGATGCAGGATGAGCGCCTGGCATTCATGAACGTAACAGGCGAGTCGATAGATACAGCATACGTGATCACAAGCTATCTGTTTTCCGAAACTCCAGCTGGAGATATTGACTTTGGGTCGGGTCCTCAGGAAACGGTTCAAGTGTTCATGTATGAAAGTAATGAAACTACAAGCACACCAACACCTACGATAATAAACAACGATCAAGCTTTGCTCATCATAGCTGGAGCAATACCCTTTACTGCCACATTCGTGTTAGTCCTCATACTCCAGAGAAGAAAGAAAGAGAGTGTCGAACTTATTTCCTAACAGATGATTTTGAGCCTATTCTCTGCAAATATTGAAATAGAAGCTTCTAACCTGAGAAGCAGTATGGTAGGCATAAGAGTAATCCCCACTGAGTTTACTGTTGAAGGTGAAACCCTTCGCGGTCACTTTGTGTTTCTCCCTGGAGAGGGACCCTTCCCTGGAATTGTAAAGTATCATGGTCTCCCAGGTAGTCCGGAACAGATTAGCGGAGTTGCGACCAACCTTGCAAAGGCTGGATTTGCAGTTCTCACATTTGACTTCCGAGGATTCAGAGATAGTGAGGGTATGTTCACACTTAGTGGTCAGATTCAGGATGCAAAGGCTGCAATCAATCACTTGTTGGAGTCTGACCTGACATTGGATTCCTGGTCTGGAATTTACGCAGCTAGTTGGGGTGCAGCGGTTGCAGTGTGTACTCTGGCTGAAGATAAACGGACCAATGCGATATGTCTGAGAGCCCCTGTCTATGACACACTATGGTTTTCTGAATCACCGATGATTCGACCTGCTATTGAGTTCCTTGCTGAAAATGACCCCTCACAGATACGGGGTATCGAGAATCCGCAGAATCAGGATGAGTACCTGCATCAAATGATTGAGGACTCCAAGGTTCACAATCCAATGAATGAGATTTCTAAGATTTCCC
Organism: Candidatus Thorarchaeota archaeon; assembly: GCA_016840385.1. The sequence goes on from JAEOSL010000079.1 coordinate 2,517, forward strand.
CCCGTCCATTGATGATTATCCACGGCACAGATGATGTTGGTATACCTTTAGCTGGTGTGAAGCGACTTTACGAACTTGCTGGTGAACCGAAAAACTTGGTCGTTGTTGAGGGTGCGGACCATAATTTATCCGACCCACGTGCTTATGAAATCACAGTGGACACAATAGTTGAGTGGTTCACTAAGCAAAGGGCTCCATAATCCTCGCCGTATTCTACTGTGGTTTCAGAAAACAGAAATGTAGATACACTCTTCATGTTCGGTCAGGCCACTGGAAATTAAGATTATTCTTAACTAAATTATTGTATAATTTAGGATAGTCATTCAGGAGGAACAAGATGTGAAGAGGAATGCAATTTGTACAATACCAATCATCTTAGTATTAATTCTTTCAATTGGAATTGTTGCTATATCGGCTGTGAAACCAATAAAGACGGTACTAGATGTAACAATGACAAGCCCCAATGATGGAGTTGTAGTAGAGAATGGTGGAACCATTGAAGTGACCGGGATTGTTGTTTCTTTGAAAGGTGATGCTGGTCAAGTGAACACATATGTCCAATATGCAATAGGAGCAGGATCTACTGACTTCAGTAATATTGGGAGCTCTGATACAAGTGTGCTGCATATCGTCAATGGACCACAACCCCAAACACAATCACTGCTTAAAGATGAGTCGTACGGGATTAGCTGGATACTGGCTGGCCCAGCTGGAACATACGAGATACGAATCTACAGCGAGGGTGAACTCGCAAGGTCTGGGGAATCTGTATCAGTAACTGTGAAGATTTCGGCACCTCCTCCGCCACCAGGAGTTGAGGTCGTTTTCTCAGAAGGGCAAGATCCATCAGTTGGTTATGGAGTTGCGATTGGAACATACGAGAATACATACATCGCAGATGGAGTCTATGAAACACTCAGTGAGGAGAAGAATGCACACGGGACAAAGAAACCTGTGGATGACACAACAGAGCTTGGTTGGATCTTCACATTCGAGCTCCCGACACCACGGACTGTGACCACGTTCTACTTCTATGGTTATGCAGCATTTCAGGAGGATGACGGTGACACTGCCTTCTATGTGCAGGAGGAGTCAGGTACCGTTTGGAGTACAATATTCGAGGTTCAAAACACAGGTGGAAGCAAGATATTCTCCGCCAATCTTACAGACCAAACCAGTTCGGTAGTGAGGTTGCGATTTATTGATAACGACCGAACGATACGTGAGAAGAAGATATCTTCCTTGTACATAGACCAAGCCTTCATTGGTTTGGAGGACTATGAACCACCAATGAGTGGGATGGAGATTCTCACAGCACCATATACATGCCACAGGTTCCAAGCTTGGGAGAATTACGGATCGGCCTGGTACAATGACGCTGACATCCCGATAACGTCAGGTGCTGTTATGGACATCGAGATTTTTGACATGGATTTGGATGGTCGGAATGAAGTCGTGGTTGCAGAAACTATCGTTGAAGGGACTGAAACCGGAATTGTTGAGATTTTCGACTTTGATTATGGCACATCACCAGTAGACACACTATATCTTCCGGAAGGGTTAACCGGCGCTGTAGTTTGCATCGCTGTTGGTAATTTTGATGCTGACTCAGATATTGAGATAGCTGGTATAGCCTCGTTGGGTGGGGCTGTAATCTGGGATAAAGTGGATGGTGAATACCAGGTAGCTCTCTTGATACTTGAACGACACTTTATCGACCTAGTAACTGCAGGCAATCTGGATGATGATGCCGAGCTAGAGATTGTGTTTGGTTTTGGATGGGATCCGGTACATTGTGATGTAGTTCTGTACGACTATGACCTAGGTTTGGACACTTGGGTGAATACGGCGAACTACTCTAACTTCACTCCAGATAGTTGGTTCTATCATATGGAAATCAACGATGTCGATGAAAATGGCATTGGAGAAATTTACCTCGTATACAAAGATGATCCATTCAAGATTCTGACCTATACGGATGGTGAACTAGTCGATTTCTGGACTGTACCAGATGTTGTAGCTGGAACAGATGTCGGAAATGTCGGTTTCAGTTTTGCCACTGGTGATGTGACCAACGATGGAAAAATGGATCTTGTCATCTACTCACCGGAATGGGATGGATTGGTAACTGGTTTCCGGGTCTATGAGTTCGATGAACAGCTAGGATTTGTCAATACCTATAATTTTGATAATCCTGGTATGATGAATATCTTTGGAGACCAGATGGTCATTGGAGATATTGATGGAGATTCCATGAACGAGCTAGTTGTTTGCGGTGGGCCCGGTGGTATCTACTCAGAAGGAATGATGTATATTTTCAGATACAACACTCTAATCTTTTCTGCTGAATTGAATGCTAACGAGTCCAATTGCATTGCGATTGGCGATTATGATAACGACGCATAACCTAGAGAACTAAGGTAGGAAGGCGGTTAATCCACCTTCCCCTTTTTTCCTCAACGAAGCCTATGAGAATGTTGGATAGTTTCCGTCTTGAACTTTATAATCTTTCAAATGAATGATTATACAGGTTATTCACGAGATAAGCATACCATTGTTGGTATATAATGGACTATGGGAAAAAGGCCCATAGATTACAATCCTCATGATGTACGCCGCTTCACGATCACAATTGCTACAACTGCAAGGGTCAAGACTGCTATTCCAACACCAATAGGGACTAAATCTATTGGAGTACCATCAACCGCTATTGTGGGTGTGATTGGTCCTGCATTAGTCATTTGAACCACAAACACATTCATTTCTTCCTCATCCATTGTCACTTGGTAACCTGCATCCTTCATTTCATTCATGGATCTTTCCAAATAATTATGGAATGACTCCTCTTGTTGTACAGTTGGATAGTAGACATGCGTACTAATTGGTTCATAGTCTGGATCCAAAGATGAATAGTTTTCATGTTCAAGATATTGAGCTGTGGGCACGAGTACATGCTTTGCTGACCAGTAGTCCAGAGCTACTGGATCTACACTTGCTCCAATTATATCTGTGGCACTTGCTGTACTGTAAGTCGACCATGGTCCTCGATCGAAAGAACTCTCTATTGGGTTTGCATTCACCCATATCATATCAAGTATGTTGAGGATTGGTACTCTGGTTTCAACCATCAATGTCCCCATTCCACCATTCCTAACTGAGAAATGCTCGTGAGGAATTTGTGGATCTATATCATTCACAATGTATCCCTGTGGAACTCCCATGTAATGTTTGACAGAGGCAGTTACTCCAAGCAGGTCGTGACTCTTCAAAACAGGCATATTGATTACTTTCAATCTGTCGGAATCAAATCCGGTTCCATTAATCCAGACTCCTTGCTTGAAACTGATGTAAGCTCCAGTTGCTGGACTCGTGAATTTTGGATAGGAACAATACAACTCTGTTTCTTCCTGCCAAGTTGAACTCCTAACATAACCATCAGCAAAATCACCATCATCATAATCATCTACAGTGTCATAGTGAAGATCGTCCCAGAGAAATGTACTTACATTCCAACTTGTGGCAAAAAGGTCCGCAACTTCCTGAGCAGACTGATTATGATAATAGGAATTTGAGTTCAGTCTATCTAGATCTCCTAATCCCTGTCCATTATCTGCAATTACTACTTCTCCTGTGAATCCATCTGGGTGATTGTGTATCGCATTGATTACACTCTTGATGAGGTCTGTATTCGTACCTCCTCTACGAGGCCATTGCCCATTCATCTTAATTATTACTACATCTTCACTCCCGATAAGACCATCATACGCACTTGTTGTGTTGTAGAAGTGAAGTCCTTGGGATGACATCAAGTCAATAAGTGCGTTCACTGACGAATTCATATCTCCTGCAGGCCCAGTTACATTCTGGACATAGAAGAGGTCAGAACTGGTTTCAGAGATAGTGGCTGTCTGTGGTGTTAGAACAATAGGCACTCGCTCCATATCTGAGTCTACTTGAAGGGGTTCAAATTCAAAGTAGATAGGACCCGTAGCTATGAGTAGTCCACCCACAGAGAGAATCGTCAGAATCAAAACAGGTTTCAATGACTTGATAACAATTTGTAGACTCGCTAGACTTGGTAGTGAAACAAAAGCTATACTCTTGAAGAGCGATACATTGGCTATTGCTGCTTGTTGACAGGGATACATGATACGTGAAGGCTTGGTTCCTGTTCTAATAGCAAACCATATTGTGCTTGCAATCGCAACAATTGCCAGAGTCACAAATCTGCGTTTCTTCTTCTCTCGCCCTTGGTGTGGACAATGTTTTGTTGCTTTCTCACTCACTCTGAATCTTCTCCACAGAAGTTACACATTGTAACTGTGAGATATTACTCTTTGTAAGCCAGTAATCGTTCTAACAAATCAATGAATACATCTTCACATTCTCTTTCTTACTACCAAAAGCACTACAACAGCTACAAGCGGTATCGTGATACCAATTGCAATAATCTCCAAAGGAATTGTCCCTGCTGTTGTTTCACTTGTTGTTGTTTCACTTGATGTTGTAGTAGACGTCGAACTTGTTACTGAACTCATGTTAGTCCATGTGTTTGTGTCATATGTATAGGCCCATGTATCCCCTAATGGAATATAATCTGCACCTCCTCCTCCAAATAGAATTGAAACATTGTTCTTAGAATCAAAAGTAAAAGCTCCTGTAATTCGGCCCGGTGGTGCATCATCCGGATATAGTCTAACCCATGAGTTTTGTTGAGCATCATAGATCCAAGTATGATTCACTGGGTCTTGTCCGACCTGCCCTCCAAATAGAACACACTTCTGGATTGACGAGTCAAAGACCATTGATGGCCATTTCAAACCAAAACGAGCACCAGTTGTTGTCTGTTCATCCCAAGTATTTGTAGATACATCATACCACCAGGTATCTTCAAGATGTCCCTGTGGAGAATTACCGCAGGTCATCACAACTTTCTGAACTGTTTCGTCATAAGCCATCACAAGCCCATAGCGTTCAAGTGGAGGGTCTACTGGATAGACCTCAAACCATTCTCGAGTAGTACAATTGAAGATCCATGTGTCATCACTTTCCCTATCATCTCCACCAAATCCACCAAAGAGAACAACCACATTCTCATCTGAATCGTATGCCATTCCATGACTGAAATGATTTCCAGGATTTACTGATGTAACAACATGTGACCACGTTTGAGTTGCACAGGAGAATGACCAAGTATCTGTTCCACTACCATAGAAGATGATCTCATTTGTTGCATCACAATAGACCAAATAATGACCTGCTCTCGCAGAAGGATGTGGTGATAATGTCAATTCTGTCCATTCATTTTCTTCGTACGAATAGATCCATGTATCAGATAGTTCGTGATAACCTCCATCACTTGTCGAACCACCGAACATAACCGCAACCTCATTATGAGGATCATATGCCATTGCATGGCTCATTCTAATCTCTGGAGTACTTCCAGTTTGAGCTACAGCAAGGCTATCTTGAGCCACTGCAGCACTTGGTAAAATTATACCAAGAATTATGATGACCCCTAAAAGAATTCTAAATCTCACTTAGCAACCACTCCATATTCTCAGGAAACCGACTCATTCTACAATATAGACTTACATTATCCAGCAATAGACCATCTTCAAGGTGAAACAATTACTCTATTCTCGGCAATTACACTAATTCTAGCATTTGATGTATAACATTGAATAATAACTAAACTTTTGTACAAAGAAGTGCAAGTATACACGGCAGGGTAATCTAAGAAGGATGCATTACTCCGTATGATCGCTATTATACTGATCAAGACTGAAGCAGGGCAGGCGTTCTCGGCTTGTACCGAGATAGGAAAAATCACTGGTGTGGAAAGTGCTCATGTAGTGACTGGACCATATGATCTGGTTGCTGTAATTAATTCAAACACTAATCTTCGAAGTCTCGTTGCAGCAATCCATGATACAAGGGGTGTCCAACGAACACAAACTTGCATTGCTGTATCTTGAAGGACTAGATATCAATCAGTGTTCACGTCGAGAGTGTTATTACACAATCTATGTAGTAGAAACGATATGAAAAGTTTCACAAAATATCTTACTTTCAATGTACCTGCACGAATGGATTTTGTCTAGAAAAGAATGCATGGGTCTGTCACAAGTAGTGTAAACTTTTCCCACATCTCACTCCGCATTGATTATCGTCTGACCAAAACAGTAGTTGTATGAGTTCAAATACTCCCATCAAAATGAAATTGTATGAGAGGACTAGGTTTGTGGACTAGGTCAGTTGTTCGAGGAACAACTAATCGACGTGCGCCACTGAAAGCCCGAAGGAAGATGCCTTCTCAAGGGAAGTCCTTACTCTCCAAGAAAGAATCGACATCAGGTTCTGGAGAGTCCGCGGCTGTTCACTTTGCTCAAACGAGCCTTCTTAGTTTTGGTGACAAATCTAAGATGAGTGATAATGACCCCGCCGTGGTAAGAACTGTGGAAAATCTCTCTGTTGCTGGAAGTGATGATTCAGTAGGAAAACAGGAGAAAGAAGCCAGGTCTTCAGGAGGGATCCCATCCCGATGAACGTTGACAAAGCTCTTGCTAATTTTTGTAATTCATTAGAATTACGAAGACGTGGCGACACTGGCAGGAGAAGGGTGGAACATAGAAATTTCTTACAGTTATGGTTCACTCACCAAACTGTGAGATTTAGGTTAGGGATTTTGTTCACATTACCCGCGGTGTTCAGGACTCCGTAAGGGATAGCTGAGTCCAGGAGGGGTTCTGTCTTGTCAATGCCAGGACGGTTTCTGAGAGGGGAGTCCTCGTACTCCTCCTCACTTTTCTTTGACAACGTTTTTACCGACTCCCTGAATAGAAGACAACATGAAGAGTCATACAAAGTATCTGACTTTTAGCGTTCCAGCTCGGATGGATTTCATTCATATAACACCCGATGTTCAAGATGCTGTCAGGGAGAGCGGAGTCCAAGAAGGACTATGTCTAGTCAATGCTATGCATATCACTGCTAGTGTTTTCATAAATGATAATGAAAGTGGACTTCATGCTGATTACAAACGTTGGTTGGAAGAATTAGCTCCCAATGAACCTCACAGTCAATACAAGCATAATCGCACTGGTGAGGATAATGGCGATGCACATCACAAACGTCAGATCATGGGTCGTGAGGTTGTTATAGCTATAACAAATGGTCAACTTGATCTGGGACCTTGGGAAGCAATCTTCTACGGCGAGTTCGATGGTCGTCGGTCAAAACGGGCTCTTATTAAGATAATCGGGGAATAGCTACCAATGGTGAATTCGACTGACGGTTTGACATTAATACAGGGAATCGAGAAGTCTATTGAGGATGCACTCTGGACAAGTGTCGCTGATGAAGATTATGAGAAAGCATTAGGAGAATATGAGCGTGCAAAGGCGAGTCTTGAAGTAATGCAAGATCTATCTGGAGATGCAGAACGAGAGAGGAAGAGAGTTCTTTCATACTGTGTAATGCGGATGAATGATGCACTGGAGCATCTTGAAAGGTCTGAGGGTTCGATTAAGAGGGCTGAGGAGTCATTGAGATTGGCTAAAGAGTCTGAAGACTTAGTCCAAACCCTCCGCTCTAAATTAGCATTGGGCGTGGCTTTTCTAAACTCGGGGAATCTTCTTGAGGCTGAGAGCCACTTTACAGACATCATCCTCCAAGCACAGGATGAAACTGAGAACAAAGACATAATCCAGATTTATGGCTGGACTCTAATTGTGCGCGTGAATATCCTCCTTGGTAAAAGTCTGTATAACCAAGCAAAAGAGCTCGCAAACCAAGCCTTGGGAGTTCTCAGTAGCATAACCAACTATGCTGGTCTTAGAACAGCGTACTCTCTTCTATCTCGAATCTATCAGAACGAAGGAAACATTGAGAAGTCTGAAATGTATACGCAGAAGTCAGACGAATATGATAAGCTAACCAAGAAGCATCGACAATAGCTCACAGTTTGAGGTTTCACCTTGAAATACTACGAAGAAACTAATCCTCCTGATATTGAAGAATCAGTTGTCTTAGCCACTATCCAATCTATCTTCTCGCAAATCGAAAACCCACGGGTGCGATTTCTCTATCACGGGACATACAATGTCTACATTGTAGAGGACCAATACATATTTCGATTTGTAAGCACATATCATCCTCCTAAAAAGCGAAGGGAGATTGTGCGAAGCGAAGTCAAACTTTTACAGATTCTAGGGAGTCATCTTGATACTCCTATTCCGGAGCCGAAATTCGTTGATCTGGACACGGACTATCCGTATATGGGTTATCGAATGATTCCAGGAGCGCCGCTTTTGTTACATTATTTGGATGCACCTCCAGCACAACATACAATCTTAGGAAAACAATTAGGTCATTTTATTGGCACATTTCATTCGATAACCGAAACAATCCTTGACGATGAAGCTGATTCTTTTACTCCAGAAGTGTATCGGAAAGAACAAAGCGAAATCTTCAATCGAGTACAGGATTTAGCTTATCCTCAAATGTCCACCCAACAAAAGGATTGGACTGGAACTTTGTTCAATAGTTTTCTAGACAATGACGAGAATTTTGAATTTGAACCAGTCATTACGCACGGTGATCTATACTCCGTAAACATTCTGGTTAATCCGGAAACACTCAATCTCACAGGTATTATTGATTTTGAAAGCGTTCGCTTGTATGATCCGGCTATTGACTTCATCTTTTTGCGTGAAGGCACTGTTCTTCTATCATCACTCATCAAAGCATATCCTCATAGAATTGACCCCAAGCTCGGAGATAGAGCAGCCTACTTTCTTGGAAAACAACCATTTTTCTACATCTTGAAGGGATTGGATTTTGGTCTTGAGAGGATGGAAAAATTCGGCTATGATAGGATTACCGACCACATGAAGAATTGGGACTATTTCATGAAAGTTCGCAAACAGAGTTTCAATGAATAACTTTAGCCCAATAGTGAGCTTTCCCCACATTGACAAATCCGACCGACTCATACAGTTTCCGTGCGCCCTCAGAAGGAGCTGCACCTAAAATGACAATAGCTGTGGGATTGTGTTTCTCTAGCCTTCTGAAACTCTCTAACAACACTGCCTTTCCAAGACCCAGCTTTCTATGGTCCGGGTGTGTGCCGACTGGCTCTAACTCGGTGATTTTACTGACAGGATCAATCCGTGCAGTACAGAATGCTGCAAACTCCCCGGATGGGGCTACAGCTACAATATCCAGTTCGGACTGGTAGAATGATGCAGTGCTATAGGTGTCCAGTAGGTTCTTTGACATGCTCTTGATGTGGGGAAACACCGCAACTTGGACAGTCTTATACTCCTCAAATTCGCTGTCAATATGTGCATGTCTGACTGAATATCCATCGGCCAGAGTATAATCAGGAATCGGCGCATCCAAAGGTCTTATCTGGTTGTCTCCCTCGATTTCATCCTTTTCATATCCTAGGTCTTTTAGTATGGGGATGAGTTCATTGTCCGCGTCATCTACCACGAGAGTCATCTTCACGGTATCGCTATCGCTGAGTTCCTTCACCCGTTTCTGCATCAATGGTATTATCTCGCGTGAATTCTCAATGTAGTCAGGATGGATTGAGAGGTGGCATGAACCTGAAGGCTTAGCGACTGATAGAGCAACTATATTCTCATCATCTTCCCAGATTTTCAAATATTCATCTTCCTCGTCAAGGTACTCGGTTCCACCAGGACCAAACTTAACATTCTCAAGAGTTGTAGGGAGCCAATTGGTGTAGGATTTCTGAATGAAGTATATCTCCCCTAGGAATCTCCGTGCTGAATCAAAATCGTTATCCCAATGGAAATCTCGCATCTGAACTGGCATCGCTTATTCACCATGGTTGAAGTGTAGCCCACCTATAATTGCTATATTCCTATCTATTTCATCAATTTCATTGTGCAACAATGAGGAATACTGATATGAGCTGAATTCTCATATTCACGTAGCGCTTGGAAACCACAGAATGAAGAGTCTTTGTCCAATCTGCGGACGTCTTATCGAAAATTCAGAGATAGTGGAATCTGAGAATGAGAAGTAACCGAATAAATGAAATCACTCACTCATCTTCCTCATATCCAAATCCCCAACACGGGTTCGGATTCGTGCACCAACTTCGTTGATCTTCTTTCGAATAGCTGCGATCTGCATGTTCCTTGTGGCAAACTGTTCTTTCCTATTCTTCTCAATTGCTTGATACTCTTCGTAGGATTTAGCCCATTCTTCACGTGTGTCCTTGAGCTGCTGTTTTAGATGCTCAAACATGATGCGCTTCACATGCACAGTATTCTTTAGAGTGAGTAGATCAGTTTCCATTTTTGAGAGGGTGTTTGCCAATTCTTCTTCAGCCATTTTGAGGTCACTACGTAGGGTCTGTAACTCAGTCATGGCAAGTCCTATTGTTTCTTCTTCCAAATGTTCAGAATCTGAAGATAGTAGAGTGACCGGATCCACTTCTCTATCTAGTGGTTCTTCAGTAGGTTTAGGTGCAAGAGATGTCTGTGGAGTGGGTGATGTGGGTTCATTTGATGCTGGCGTTGTTGATTCCTCTTCCTTGGGAGTAATTTCGTGGGATGATGGAACACTTGTGATTGGTTGATCTGTAGCATCAATCATCATTCGGATCAAAGCTTCGAAAGTTTCATCGATGTTCTTGTCTTGCTTTGCAGAGGTTTCGATGAAAACTGCTTTTGTGCCCAACTTCTGGGCAACACTTTCCGCGAAAGCTTCACCCTCCTCGGTAGTAACTACATCCTCTTGACGGAGTGTGTGTCTAAGGTCTGTTTTGTTTGCAACAATCATGAGGGGCGGTAGGCCATCCATAAATCCGTGGGCTTCTACCAGCCACTTCGACGCACTATCGAATGACTTTCTATCATCCACCGCATAAACCAGTATGATGCCTGACGATCCCTCGTAGTATCGTCGTCGTAGATTTTGAAAAGCGACCTGGCCGGCTATATCCCAAATTACGAGGTTCGTTGGACTACCTTCAAAAATCAACGACTTTTGCGCAAAATCCACACCGAGGGTTGGGATGTAACTCCTCTTGAAGCCCTCTTTCAAGTATGTTCGGCGAATGCTGGTCTTTCCGACGTAGCCATCACCAATAAGGCACACCTTGAATTGTCTACGAATACTTCCGCTCATGGGTTTGAAATCCCTCAAAGGTAGGTGGCAGCGCCGCTTGTCCTATCCTTTTGCTCACTTATAGCGGTAATTCTGATGAATTACATATGAAAAATCGTCTATTGCATTGCATGAACGGCAGTTGTGATTCCTTCGAGAGTCTTCTCAACATCTTCCTCGGTGTGTGTGAATGATAGTGCTCCTAGTCCATGATATCCAAAGATTCCTTCTTGCATGAGATATCCCTGAAAGATGTCCTGTTTCTCATGATCAAAGAGGGCTCCGAGCCGTCCTGGAGTTCTAAGTGGTTTGTCCAACGGTGAACTAAGACAACTGATGAAATTGATCGAACCATATCCCGTTCCAACAAGAGGCGCATTCATCTCACCAAGCATCTCATTCAATCGGGTCCTGAAAGAATCTCCCATCTTGTTTAACCGATCATACTCGTTCTTCTTCTCGTCTAATCTTTCTAGAACAGCAATACCTGCAGCCATGGTCAGAGGATGGCTAGAGAATGTTCCACCTCCAACCCATCGCCCGCCCTTGGCACCGGGAACAGCAAGAGCCATGATATCCTCTCTCCCACCATATACACCAAGTGGCATTCCGCCAGCTGCAGCCTTTCCAAGAGTAATAAGGTCCGGTTCAGATCCGAACAATTTGTCACCAGCCGTCCCGTATCGCAATCTGAATCCAGTGATGATTTCGTCATGAATGAGTAGGATATCCCGTGATGCTGTTTCTTCGCGCAAGTATACAAGAAAATCGTCGTAAGGCGGAATTCCCCCACCTGCTCCAATCACAGGTTCTACAATAATGGCTGCAAGGTCTTTTCCGTGATTCTTCAGTAAGGTATCAAGACTCTCTCGGTCATTGTAGTCAAAGGATACCCCATTATAGAATGGTTCATCGGTATAGGGGTGACTCATGTGATAGGTGAGCGCATCATTTCCTCCATGCCATCCTCCTTGGGTCTTCCCAATGAGATTCCGTTTTGTGAACAGCCTTGCCAATCTTACTGCATATTGGGTCGACTCTGCACCAGTAGCAGTGAACCGCATCTTCTTCAATAAAGGAACTGCATCTTGGAGTCCCTCACCATATCTGACCTGAGGTTCATTAGGAATCCCGAAATGGTGCCCTCCCTCTACCTCATCAATGATTGCCTGCTTGACTACAGGATCATCATGTCCAAGTATGAGTGAGTAATGGGTCATCCACCAGTCAATGTACTCATTCCCATCAACATCCCAGATATGACCTCCCTTTCCATGACTGATGTAAGGTGGATATGAACCACATCCAGGCATTCCAAAGTTCCTGATATTGTGGCTCACTCCTCCTGGAAACAGAGTGACAGCCTTCTTCCAGAGTTTTGCTGATTTTTGGGTTCTTGAATTATAATCCTCCAGCATAATATATTCCTCCGATATTCTCTATTCTTTCCAGAATCGCATAGTATTGCGTGGGACTGGAATATCCTTCATTGTCTTGAGACCTGGTGATTCCTTGATGACAATAGGAATCAGATTGAGGATCATGCCAATAGTGCCATGGTCTCCCTGAACACCACCCTCGATTCTTTGATGCATTCTAGGAAGCCCCTCTACAATGACCTCATCATATTGTGGAGTTGCCTCTGCATAAGCTTGGAAGTCAAGTGTAACGATATCCTCTCCGTTCCTCTTTCCTACTCCAACGCTTTTCAAACCCAGAACATCACCCTTCTTGATAGTTGCAAATGAATTTGTGACCTCTTCTTCTGCAATGATTGCCTCAGGTGGTAGCTCCTTGATTTCATCGAGACCTAGGTTTAGAGCCGCATCCACCATCTGTATTGACTCAATGAGACCTACGTGTCCAGTAATCTTTCCCTCATCGATATTCTGTCTGAACTCGTCATTGGTCATTCCTGTTCCAATCTTTTTCTGGAATGACGGTCTTCTGTGGCTTGAGTTCATATGACGTGTTACGCGGATAGTTTCTACACTCTGACAAGGTCCTGTGAGTACAATTGGTAGTAAATCCATCAGATATCCCGGATTGATGCCTGTTCCAACCACCGTCTTGCCATTCTGTATTGCTACTTGATGGATACTTTGGGCTAACCCTGGTTTCTTTTGATATGGATAGGAGAGTTCCTCACAAATAGAGATCACATCCAATCCAGAACCTAAACAATACTCGATTGTTGGAACAACAACCTCTAGTAATGACGATGTGGCAATGATGGCAACATCTGCTTCTTTAGACTTGAGGGCTGAAGTCAGATCATCGGTGAGTTTGATTGTGCTATCATACTTGTCGTCTAGAAATTCTGCGAGTGGTTTGTCTGTCAATTCAGGATTTGCATCCACAACAGAAACAAGTTCGAGATTCTCTCTCTTCAAAATCGAACTTGCGATATGTCGACCTAATGATCCAAATCCGATTTGTATAACTTTGAAAGGTTGAGCTTCTGGCATTTGCTAAGATTACCAAAACGGAGTAATCAGTGTATCGAGAATAGCAGGCTGATTGAATAATGTATACCGAATTGAATATGTGATGGTTTGCCAAGCTCTAGCAAGAAGGAAATAGTCATTGTACAAATTTGGCGATAAGAAGAACCGCGAAGATGTGATAGCCCTTAGATGGCCAAAGGCTTGCCTATCATGTGGGATTGACATACCCTCCCAATCCAACCCTCAATCTGCAATCGTGGGTTTGTTT
>JAEOSL010000080.1 GCA_016840385.1 Candidatus Thorarchaeota archaeon
TACATGTCAGAGCTTTGACTAATCTGGTTGAACTGAGCGCACATGATGATGGGTGCAAGTACGACCTTGTGAAGATTGGGGAGCGTGCTTGTGATTGAGTCCAGAGTTTACTCCCGTTGATTCCTGGGAAGAAGCTGAAGAGATGATGGACCAAGCAAACAGGACCGCAAATCAGGCAACCTTGAACTGGCAATGGGAACTCTTGAATCCGGGTTCCTATGCCATCAGGATTTCAAACGGTCTGTTGATCTTCACCGAGATAACCCATGATTATAGCGAGGTGAGGATGCAAGGGTATGTCTATGGCAAGCATTACTCGATAGTATGTCCAGAGGGCGAGAGTGGGGATGCTCACCGAGCTGCTTTTCTTGCAGTGATTACACGGGATATGTTTGATGCTGCGAGGAATAGGGATTGGGTCATAACAACTGGGTTTGAGGGGTAGGAGATATCTCATTTCCTACCTTTATATGAGGAAACTTTACTACTGAGAAATATTGCGCGCAAGTAGAGGATATTATTGTTAAGTTTCTTATTTCTAGTCTAGACACCACAGAGAAGTACAGAGAAAGACTGTTCTTCATGAAGACAGGTGGAGTAAGTGGAAGAGACTTAATGGCTTCAGAAACTGTCAAGTCATCAGCTGAATCTCTTGGAAAGAGTCCCGGTGCCGGCTTTGGTGCAGGCATGGGCTTTATGGCAGGAGCATCAGGAATGATGGGTGGCGGTGGTGGACAACAGCAAGGTGGAGGCGGTTCAGCCCCGGCCGGTGCTAAGTTTTGTCCCAACTGCGGTACTGCTCTTAGTGGTGCCAAGTTTTGTCCCAACTGCGGTACAAAGATCGGATAATAGAATAATATTGGTTGGGTGTTTTTGCCCAACCAGTTTTCGTTTTTTCTTGAATAAATCGTATAAGTGGTTTCTATTGTTGAAACACGTTCTTCTAAAAGTTTAAACGAATTCTTGTCCTAATACAATGTGAAAGAGTATGACTGAATCAGTCGAAGAACCAAAGCAAAAGAAGAATTTCCTCAGAAAGCGTTTAGGAAAGGTACTATTTGTGATAGGTTTCATTATCGTTGCATTTTCTATATTATCAACGATTCCTATATTCGTTCTTCCATCAAGGACCTCTGATGCGTCTATGAATGTGGGAGTAGGACTTGGAGCTATTCTGGCAATCATTGGTCTTTTCGCGGCTCTATTTCCTGACGGTCAATCAGAGGAAGGAGCATGGATCATGATGATGAGTCCATATGCAGGTAACAATTGATTGGCGTCAATTTTCGTTACACCTCGTGTTTATAATTTCTTTCTCCAGTGTGAATGGGGATAATGATAAGAATAATCGATTTCCACTTCCCACTCGGTTCCACAGGTTTTACATTTGACTATCAGGGTGTCCATCTGTGTTTCATCATCAAATATGCGACTGATTTCTTCCAAATCTACTTGGTAAGGAGGAACATTGAATCCCCCATCCTGATACACATTACAGTTGCAGATTGCACCAGACTCTGCATTCCTGAGAAGCTCCAGTAGATACTCGTACTCACTAAGATAGGTATTCTTCCAAACTCCCTGAAGGTTTTCCAATTTCTGAAGACTTGCAACATCGCGAAGATGAGCAAGCAGGTGAAATGCAGCTTTAACACAATGAGTATTCGTTTTGTAATCGAAAGAAGAAACAACCCACTGACAGAATTCGATGATTAGCTCTGTTGGTTCTTCCTTGATAGTATCAAAGAATTTTCGGCATTCGACCTTTCCTGAAAGAACATCTTCTTGGAATGTCTCCTTCGTCTTCGAAATCATACTTCATGCAGCTGTATCGGTGTACAAGAGGATTTCTGCTACTCCCGCCGTATGAAATATGCTGCTATTCCAATTAGAATCAGTGCTGCGGATGGAACTCCAATCCAGAGTATGTAAGGAGGTTCTTCTACTTCACCAGTAAGAGGATCAGAACCACGATAGTATTCGTCAAGATTTGTATAGCCATCTTCATCAGGGTCTTCATCTGCATCATTAACGAGGGGATCGAGTCCATAGGCAATTTCCCATGCATCTGGGAGTAGGTCCATATCAGAATCAATGCTGTTGGGATTCAAACCGTATGAGTACTCCTCCGAGTTTGTGAGAGTATCATTGTCGAAGTCCAAGGATGCGTCGTTAGGGTCAGTGGGGTCTAGTCCGTTGTCTATTTCCCAATTATCAGGGATGGTGTCATCGTCAGAATCTACCTTTGAACCATCGGTACCGTAGACAATTTCCATACCATCACTAATGGTGTCAGAATCTGAATCAATCTGGAACAGATTTGTATTGATCCAATACTCGTTTTGGTCTGAGATGCCATTGCCATTGATATCAACTTCATAATCAATGTAGGAGTCAAGACCAAGTGAATCTTCACCGGTATCCCACACTTCAAACGTATAGAGACCTTTCTGTGTCACTGGAAGAGAGAAGACTTGTGTATAGTTCCATGGATTTGTAGTAGTCTGCATCGATGAAGCAATTAGTGCACCTGATGGATTGTATATGAGGAAAGCAGCAGATGATCCAAACCATCGTGCAGTTATTTCGAGCGTAGTTGCCATAGATACAGGAATTAATTTCCTTAGCGAGAAGCCAGGAAATGTGACACCTTCAAAGAGTATTCGGGTTGCTTTTCCGTATGCTTGACTCATGGTGTATGCCATACATGCACCTATAGCAGCAGTAACTTCACGTCCGATGCTGTAAGAATATTGACCATGGTGCCAGACATCCAGTTGTGATTGATATACATTATCGTCGTCTAAACCATTTTCGAATGCAAGCACTACACTATAGAAACCTCTCGCGATGAATTTTCTAATATCAGCCCGCCAAAATTCAATGAATACATTGGATGAAACGGTCTGAATAAAATCCCTACCATACCAATTGGACAACGCTCTCCCTAACTCAGCCCAGTATTGACTTACATGATATTCGGTGAGTCCAAGATCATAATAGGAGAGGAACACTCTTGCATCATATGGAGAGTGATTTTCTTCACGTAGGATTGCGCCTACATCGAAATGGGCAAGAATCTCAAGGTTTCTATTATCAAAGACACCTGCAACTTCTTCACTTCCCTGCAGACGACCAGGAGTAGGAGGAGTCAATATGTCATATCGAGCTTCAGCTCCATTGAAGGCAATGAAATAGATATCGAGAGGCCATTCATACAGTGACATGATGCCCAATAACTCAATAACTGCCGCGATTCCAGCACCAGCATCATTGGCTCCAGGACAGAAAGGCATTGTATCATAATGTGCAGACATAACAAAGACAGGGTTGTCACCCGGTAGATATCCTGGTAGACGACCAACAACATTCTTGTAATCGCCAATGATTTCAATCTCCAATCGCTCGTTGGATACTTCGGTCATCTTATCGACAAGCCAGTAATGAGCCATCTCATTTACAGTGCCAGGAATTTCTTGATAGCGATAGATATGTCTTGAACCATTCGCGGTGAAATCTTGTACGTAACTTCTGTAGCGATCTTGATCTACTAATTCAAAGATTTCACCAGCTAAATCCATATCGTAAACTCGCGGTAAGCTAGCCGCAGGTGCGCTTACGTCAACAGGTAGCAGTTCATCAGCAATAGGTTGGGTGGTTGCCATTTGAGGCATCACTAATGTCATGATGAATATAACTAAGATGAACCGGAGATTTCTCATAGGCTTTGTGCGTTCCATTCCCACTAAAAAACTGCCGTTTGCACGCAAAGTCGAAAAGGAGGATTCAATGAGCCGAGTTGGTTATATGTAGAGGAATGCCTAAGCCAATTGACTAAGGTTTTAGGAAATCACTACTAGGTGGTGGAAATAATGGATAGTATGGTAAGTGATTCAAGGACCGAGAAAAAGAAACTCGGTGCATTCTATACTCCACCACATTTGGCCAAGCTCATCACCAGAGATTGTCTAGATTCATGGTTACTCAATCAAACAAGTAGGGATACGCGATATCAGCTGAAGCTTGTTCAAAGTCTGAAGATACTAGATCCATCGGTAGGTGCGGGAGTATTTTTACTAGCTGCTGCAGACTGGCTTGTTACGACAAGACAGCGGCTTGGTGAGAAATCAAGTACAAATACGATCAGAGAATCAATAGTAAGAAACTCACTCTTTGGTGTTGATATTGAAAGTGACGCAGTCACGAGTTGTCACTCAAAAATACTCCAGTGGTATTCATCTAACGAGGATGAACAGCGAGCGGTAATGGATTCAATACATAGTAATATTCGACAAGGAAATAGTCTCACGTCATATGATTGGACTAAGAATTTCTCTGAAGTAACTTCGAGAGAGAATCCAGGATTCGATGTTATAGTTGGAAATCCTCCGTATGGAAATCTCTTGAGTAAAGATGAACGTGATTTCATCCAAACAAACTATCCTGTCAATGTAGGTGGAAATCGAACTGGCACGTGGAATAGTGCCGCGCATTTCATTGTCAGAGCAAGTATGTTACTACGACAGGGTGGAGAACTCGCATTCCTTATCCCGAACAGTATCCTTCGAGTAAAACAATTCACAAAGACAAGAGAGTTTCTCATTGAACATCTCAAGCTCTGGAAAATAATCGATGAGGGTAGTCCATTTGATGATGTCACTCTTGAGATGGTCACAATTTTCAGTGCTAGACAAAGATTTGAGAACAACCTCGATGTCATGGTAGAGTCGAGGAGACCTGGCTTTGAACAGAAAAACTCCGTTCCCCTGAAGTTACTGCGTTCCAGCAAGATTTTCCCAATCTATCATGATGATATTTTTGATAGAATTCTGAAGAAAGGTCAAAGGAATCTCATTGTTGCATCGCGAGGAAGAGATATTCCACATGATTATGTCAAACAATCCAAGACGAAAGAATTCGCTATTCCGTATATCACAAGTGGACGAAGTGTTCGTCGTTACTATATTGATTCCAAGTATCAAACTTATACTAATGACTGGTATTTGAGAAACCAAGGAATGAAGAGGTCATTTTCAAATGAGCTTCTTGTAGCCACTAAGAATTACAGGTTTCCGAGATGTGTAATCAAACCAGTTGGAACGATACACGGGGGTGGAATTGTCCAGATTGTACCAACCTCTGATGATGTGAGTCTAAGGACATTGGGATTAGTTCTTAATTCAAGATTGATCCAATACATATGTACGTGGTATCTAACGAACTACTCTCAACTTACAACATGCTTGAACACAGGTATTGTTGAAGAACTTCCAATTGTCCTTCCAAAATATCCTGAAACCTATGAGGTCCTTTTTAGTACACTATCAAGATTACACAATGAAGAACAATCACCTGAAAGAGATAGTTGTATCAGGATTATAGAAACTGTCAGTGAAGCTCTTGTTTACGACCTATATTTCGGAAACTCCAATGTATTGGAGAAGGAAGTAACCAAGCTTGTCAAAGCAAATCATTCCAAAATCAAGGACCTATTGGTTCTTTGTGATGACCTAAGTAGCAAATTGATATCATCCCATATAGACAAAGTGATGGAGATGGCGGACGTAGACAAGATTGAGAAACGTTTGAATGAGGGTCTCACAAAGTCTCCCAGATACTGAGGCTTAAATAGAGATACAATCACCGTCATCAGGAACCAGAATGAGAGATGAGAAAGAATCAACAGAAATGGCTGAAGACCTTGTTGACGCTATTGATGATGAAGCAGATACAGACGATGTTGGTGACGGTCTTACGAAACGAGAAAGAAGTATTGAAGTCAGCAGAGTTTCCGAACGTGAGAGAAAAGCAGAGGAACTGAAGAAGCAGCTTCGCAAGCGAAGTCTCGGAATGCTCAATTACAGGTGGGCAACATACTCCTTGATAATTGGAGGAATCCTAGCAATTGTTTCCAATTTCATGCAAGCCATGACAAGACATGCAATTGTCCCTGCAGACGTAGGATTTGACACATTCTGGTCAGGATTTATGTCATATGGAGGAGTGTATTTCATTCTTCCAATCATTTCAGGAGTCTTCATGATTATACTAGGTTACTTTGCGTATACTACGCCAAAGTATACGTGGTTAGCTCTTATACCAGGGATGATATTGGCGATGGCAGGAATGTTTGTATATTTCCTGATAACATTCGCAGTTACTTATCAACCACAGTACACCGGTGAGTTGTATGCAGCCTTTGCACCAATCCTTATGGTTGTGGCGGCAGTATTCAATTTAGTAGCAATCGCACTCAAGGAAAAAGAATAGATTACTCACTGAGAAATTCATCAAGACGTCCCTCTTTCTCAAGAGACACCATCCAGTCGATTCTATTGGGGGCAGCTTCATCAGATATCATTTGCTCAATCATTGATGCTACATCAGATGGGGTCATCTCTGACGTATCAATCTCTAGTACGCGTTCCTCTCCAAATGCGTCAAGGGCATCAAGCTGGCAGACACCAAGAACTTCAGCTTCTACATTTTCATTGACTTTTTCGTCTTTGTATCCTCGACCCGCTAATCTTCCAACTAATGTTTCAGGATGAGTTCTTAGAATAAACACCCATTGAACCGCACTACTTGGAACAAGATCTATGTAATGGCCTTCAATGACAAATCGTTCACTCTTATCTTCGACGAGTTTTATGATTGCTTCAACCAGACAGTCCTCGTCAATTATTCCAGTGTTTCTAGCTTTATCCTGAGCTGAGATACATCCAGATTTATCAGCTAATTCTCCGATGGCGATAACATCAACACTAAGTCGACTTCCTAGGACTTTGGCGACCATTGTCTTTCCAGTTCCAGGCGTACCACCAATTAAAATCGAGGCCATGAACTGTTTTGCATTCAGTTCCAAGATAAGCTTTGAGTCGCGGTACAAGAAAATTCTTCAGGAAGTACAAGAGGGAAACCCTTTCATAATGGATTTAAGAGACTCACATTGTCGTCAAGACGCAGAGACTACGAAGTGAAGACAACGATGACCGAGCCCTTTAATGTCAGAGAGTTCAAATCCGATGATATTAAACATGTAGTCCACATCAACAAAGAAACACTGCCTGAGAACTATCCAGACCAATTCTTTCTCGGACTCCACTATCATGCGCCGAAAGCATTTCTCATAGCAGAAGCAGGAAACGAGATTGTTGGATACATAATGTGCCGAGTTGAAAGAGGTATCTCATCATTCGGTCGACTACCTGTGAAGAAAGGACATATTGTTTCTGTTGCAGTTCTTGATGCCCATAGACACAAGGGAATTGGTAAAGCTTTAATCAAGGGAGGTATGGATGCCATGGTAGAGTATGGTTCCAGTGAATTTTTCCTTGAAGTAAGAAAAGGAAATGAAGCTGCGGTTTCAGTCTACGAAATACTGGGATTTTCTGTACGTCGTGTTCTTCGTGGCTACTATCGAGATGGAGAAGATGCATATCTAATGGTTTACAAATCAGATTGCGCACCAGAGGAAGTGACTGATCCTGAGTGATAGAATCGAAGTTCCGCTCATTCCAGACTGTGCACCATGCATAATGGATAGTTTGAAGATTTTAGTTCCGCTATTGACTTCCGATGAAGACAAACAAGCAGATTATTTTGCGCTTGCCTTCAGACTTCTTTCAGAGGGTTACGAGAAAAGAATTGAACCAGCTCCTCTCTCTATAGGTTTGTATCAGAAACTCTACACTAAGTCAGGAATCAAAGATCCCTACGCAGAAATTAAGAGAGTGAGTACCGAAGCGGCTCTGAAAGCTTTGCCAGCCATCGATAGAATCATAGCACCACTCGAAGGAGTAGACCGATTCAGGGCATGCATCGCATCAGCCATTGCAGGAAATATTATCGACTTCAATACTGGCGGACATGAACCGGACCTGAGCCATCTTGTCGAGGTTTTCAATACAATTCAAACACAGGGATTTGCTATAGATGACTCTGACCATTTATGGAGGTCTCTTCAAACTCGACATGGGAAATTATTATTCATTGCTGATAATGCGGGAGAACATATACTTGACATACCTCTGCTTCGCTTGCTCAAAGACATGGGTTGGTCTGTGACATTTATTGTGAAAGGTCAAGCAATGATCAACGACGTTACCCTGGAGGAAGTTCGGGGAACGGAGATAGAGGAATTAGCTCAGGTAGCAGATTCTGGCGCATGGGCTCATGGTGTACCATTGCAAATGGTTAGCAAGGAATTCCTACAGCTCGTTTCAGACAGTGATATGGTGATATCAAAGGGTCAAGCAAACATTGAAACCTTTCCAGAGATACAACGAAAAACTGGTGTTGAAACTTACTATATTACTCGCGCAAAATGCCCACACATCTCACAGGCGGTAGGTGCAACAAAGGGAGATAGTGTCGTTCTCAGACAGCCTAAACCTAACGTTTAAAAACACAAAACTTCCCGAAGTGCTTGTACAGTTTTATCTGAACTGACCGTTTTAGTGCGATTGCTTCGAACTAACAGTGTCAGGAAATGGAGGAACTAATTGATGAGTCAAAATGCACAGGTAATTGTTCTGAGAGAAGACACCGAGAGAACACGTGGTCGTGATGCTCAGAGAAACAATATCATGGCTGCAATCGTTATTTCTGAAGCCGTCAAATCAGCTCTAGGTCCTAAAGGGATGGACAAGATGCTTGTAGACAGTTTCGGAGATGTAACAGTCACCAACGATGGAGCAACCATTTTGAAAGAGATGGATGTTGCACATCCTGCTGCTAAGATGGTAATTGAGGTAGCCAAGACAGTGGATGCAGAAGTCGGAGACGGCACTACAACCGCTGCAATTTTAGTTGGAGACCTCCTAAAACAGGCAGAAACTCTACTTGACCAGAAGATCCATCCTACAACAATAATCAACGGATACAGAAAGGCTGCAGTAAAGGCCTTGGAAGTAGTTGATGCTGTTGCAGAGGATGTTGATCCTGCTGCTGCCGATTACAAGAAGATCCTTGTAGATGTTGCAAAGACATCCATGTCTAGCAAGTTTGTTTCTGGAAATCGCGATACTCTTGCCAAGACCGTCGTTGACGCAGTATTGGCAATTGCCAAGGATATTCCTGAAGGAGAAGAACTCAACGTCGACAACATCCCCCGTCAAAAACAGATTGGAATGACTGTCGATAAAACCGAGCTCGTAAAGGGCCTAGTTCTTGACAAAGAGGTTGTTCACGCAGGCATGCCAAAGAAGATCGTGGGCGCAAAGATTGCACTCCTTGAATCAGCTCTTGAAATAACCAAGACAGAGTTCGACGCAAAGATTTCAATCACTGATCCCTCAGCAATGACAAGCTTCCTTGAAGAGGAAGAGCGCATGCTGAAGCAGATGGTGAGCAAAATCGTCGAGTCTGGAGCAAATGTCGTTATCGCCCAGAAGGGTATAGACGATGTTATCCAGCATTTCTTGGCTAAGGAAGGAATTCTTGCAGTTCGTCGTATCAAGAAGTCTGACGTGGAGAGAATCCACAAGACAACTGGTGCAGCTATCGTTTCAAAGATCAAGAACCTCACTGCTGCTGACCTTGGTAAGGCCAAGCTCATTGAGCAGAGAGAGGTTGCTGATGACAAGATGCTCTTCATTGAAGGCACACCAAAGTCGAGTGTCGTTACTCTCCTGGTTCGTGGTGGTACCGATCACATCGTTGATGAGGTCGACCGTGCATTGAACGATGCACTCTACGTTGTTAGAGATGTTGTCATCCACCCACAAATTACCTATGGTGGTGGTGCACTTGCTTCTGAAATTTCAAAGGATCTACGAATATACGCGTCAACTCTTGAGGGTCGTGAACAGTACGCTGTAAACTCCTTTGCTGATGCTATTGAATCACTACCAAATACATTAGCTGAGAATGCGGGGTTAGACCCTATTGATATTCTTGTCAATCTAAGGAAAGCACACACCGAGGGCAAGGTTAATCACGGCATCGACATCACAAAGGGAAAGGTTGATGACATGAAAAAGGCCCGAGTTGTCGAGGCAGCTCTTGTCAACAGACAGGTCATTATGTCTGCTGCAGAAGCAGCCCAGATGATCCTCAAGATTGACGATGTCATTAGCTCAAAAGGCGGTCCCGGTGGAATGGGCGGAATGCCCGACGGCGGTATGCCTGGCGGCGACGACGCATAGAAAGAGTCAAACGTAAATGGAATTAGGTGAAGCTCATGTCAGACGGCTCTGAAAAGACAGAAAAAGACGCTCCAAAAAAGGACGCTCCAGAAAAAGAAGTGGAAGTAGAAGCAGAAGTACCATCTACTAGTGAGATTGTATCTCTTCTCACCAATATTCCTGGTGTAGGTCCTAAGACAGCTGAGAAGCTGGCAGAATCAGGTTATGACACCATCAAGAAAGTGTCAGAAGGTGACAAGGAAGCTCTTGCTGCTGCAGTAACTGGGCTAAGCGAAGCTAAGGCAGATGCTGTAATTGGAGAAGCCTTTGATCTTCAAGAGAAGATTGATTCAGGCGAGATTGACTTGAGTGCAAAAGCCAAATCAAAGAGGAAGAAAGCACCAGAGCCAGAACCAGACAGACACGATCTTCCACCGATTGAAGAATTCATTCGTGCAGAAGAGAGAAAGAATCTGATTACGGGATATGACGTAGACAAAGCAGCCATTGGTGTGGACATAGGCCCAAAATGGTTGACAAAGTACGAAAAAGCCCGTATCATTGGCGCACGTGCTCTTCAGATTTCCATGGGCGCTCCAATCATGATTGACTTGAAAGGAGCACCGATGGGTCGTTTCGGTTTTGCTGAAGAAGAACTCCGATCAGGAGTACTTCCAATGACAGTTCGAAGATCTCTTCCAACTGGCGAGTATACTGATGTTCCATTAGCGTTACTACTCAAACATACGAGGTTGGCATAACTCCAACCTCCTTTGTTTCTTTTTTTCCCTCAATGACGTCATGCTACGCCTTAAAAGAGGGAATTGCCAATTACGATAGGGCACGGTTGTGACGTAATTTGCAAATAGAAATGATCACTGCAGATCTCATTATCAAAGCACTCCTAGGTTTTGTTGTTGGAGCCCTAATTGGTCTTGAACGACAGAAGAAGATGGAGAGCGAGAGAGTAGCAGGAGTGAGATCCTTCGGTCTTCACAGTCTTCTAGGTGCAATGTCAGTTTACATTTCTGAAATTACAGCTAATCCTGCGATTCTAATTTACGGTTTGGCAATTTCTATTATTCTCATTGCAGCCCAAGTGTATTGGAAACTATTTCGAACAATGGGGAAAGGATTGACCACTCCCTTAGTGTTCGCTATTTCTTTCGTACTTGGTGCACTCGTTGGCTATGATACTCCAGCGCCTGGTCAAATTTTTGGGACTCTCCAGATTTTCGCTATGTCAGTATCCTTACTAGTATTTCTTGTACTTGGTTTCAAGGATGAACTTGCTCACGCAGTTGAGATAATCACTCGAGAAGAGATGATCAGTGCAGTAGAGTTAGCTGTAATCATACTCTTCCTTTGGCCTTTGATGCCACAGACAATTCAGTTGGGAGCAATAGAGTTCCCTGCATTCCAGACATATTTTCTGGTAGTAATCCTTCTTGCAGTCAGCTTCGGAAATTACCTGCTTGTCAAAAAATACAAGGACCGCGGAATTTACTTCTTCGGACTCTTTGGTGGTCTTGCCAATAGCGAAGCAGCAGTATCTAGTGTTACTGATTTTTATGTTGCAGAAGAGAGAAAGGGAGCAAGCAGAATTTCTCTCGCGATTAATTTGGCCAATGTGGCTATGGTTCTTCGAAATGGACTACTTCTAATCATTATTGACCAAACATTCTGGCTATTCAGGCTCTATCTAATCCCTATTACCATTCTTATCGTCTTCAGTATGCTTCGAATGATTGTTGAAAGCAGGTCAAATGATGTTCATGAAGGTCAGCTCTTCGATACCAAGCTTGTGTCTCCATTCGAGTTCGGACCAGCACTCAGATTTGGTGCTATCTTCGCAGGAGTGTATTTGATTCAACTCGTACTCACGGAATCATTCAGTGGAGCAGGTTTGATTATTGCAGCTATTATTGGTGGATTTGTTTCAGCTGGAGCTGTTGTTGCAAGCTCAGCCACGGTATTCATCTTAGATCCAACACTCTACCCCGAAGTTGGTATGGCTATAATCATCGCCACAATAATCTCAGTTCTCAACAAGATGATCTATGTATATCTTGCAGATCGAGAAACTAAATTACTGAAGATTGTAGCACGAGATTCAGTGATAATTGGTTCATTCATTGCACTCTACTTGGCATTGTTTGCTCTAGGTTTCGTGTAAGTAGCAGGTATCCAGCGAACGCAAGATTTAAAGTGAATAACACCAAATTCGAGTTTGGTGACAAATGTGAAAGATGGTGGCTTTGTTCATCCGGATTACCGATAGAACTAGTGTAAACTCCGCCGCATGCATGTGTTACCGGAACGAGTTTTGGAGGATTTCCAATGAGTGACATGAGAACAGTTAGAGGTATGAGAGACCTCTTTGGCCTAAAAATGAGGGTCAGGGATTATCTCATGAAGACAGCAATTGATATCTTCCAGAAGTTTGGCTATGAGCCACTCGATTCTCCGGTGATGGAGTTATGGGAAACGCTCTCAGCAAAAGGTGGAGAAGAAGTTGAAGCAGAGACCTTCAAGTTTACTGACAAAGGTGAACGAGAGGTCGGTCTAAGGTTTGACCTTACGGTCCCCTTAGCACGAATCGTGGCTACTAATCCCCATTTTCCAAAACCTTTCAAACGCTATGCTGTTGGCAAAGCTTGGAGATATGATAGACCCCAAGCTGGTCGTTATCGAGAGTTTGAACAAGCAGACGTAGATGTCATCGGTGCTGCAAGTCCTGCAGCTGACGCAGAAGTAGTTCTTGTAGCTCTTGAGTTTCTCAGAAGAATCTTCGGTGAAGATTATGTGATTAGAATCAACAATAGAAAGGTGTTGAAGGGGCTCACTGAGCAGGCGGAAGTTACTGATGATCTTGCATTTGAGTGCTTCAGAGCAATCGATAAACTGGACAAGATAGGTCGTGATGGAGTTCTCAAGGAATTAGAGGAGAGAGGTATCAGTAAGAAGTCTAGTGATTTCTTGATCGATGCGATAAACATCAATGGGTCAGGTGTTGAGTCACTTGACAAATTCCGTGAGATACTTACTGGTTCATCAATTGGAATTGAGGGAGTTGAGGAACTCGTAGTAATGGCTGAGATCTTTGATAAAGCAGAAGTTGGTGACAAGGTTCTATTCGACATGTCACTTGCTCGAGGTCTTGACTACTATACAGGACCAGTCTTCGAAGGAAGATATCTGGGAAAACCAAAGGTTGGCTCCATTCTTGGCGGAGGTAGATACGACCATTTGATAGAACGATTTGGTGGACCCTCTACACCAGCAACTGGAATATCTTTAGGCATAGGAAGATTGATCGAAGTTATCATAGGTAGAGGACTACCGGATAATCTCATCCCGAGTCTTGATGTCTTCATTGCACCAATCAAACGACCGATGGTTCGTTACGCAATGGCAATCCAGAATCAACTTGTAATAGAGGGAGTATCTTGTGAAGTGGATCTAATGGATAGACCTCTCAAGAAACTCTTTGCTCAAGCAGATTCCAAGAACGCTGCAATCACAGTAATTATTGGAGAGCGAGATATTGAGAAAGGAGAAGTCAGTGTTAGGGATATGAAAACCAAAGACACTGAGCAAGTCAAGATTGAATCAGTGGCGGAATTCATCAAGAAAGCTCTGAAGAAGTAAATTCTGAATAAGACCAAAGGCTTTTCTCATGGAGTGCATACTATACTCTACGGGTGAACCAATGACACGAATGCCAGTTGTTGCCGGAAAATTCTACGAAGGAAAGGAAGATCTTCTCACTAAAAGGATTGAGAGTTGTTTCTTAGGAGAGCTAGGACCGGGTCGACTTCCTGAGGGAGACCCTGGTGCAGCTAGGGATGTGAAAGCAGTCATTGCCCCGCATGCGGGATACATGTACTCTGGAATGCCAGCAGCTCATACCTATCTCAATATCTTTGAAGATGGAAGACCTGATCATGTTGTTGTCCTTGGGCCTAATCATACAGGAATGGGAGCACGGTTGGCAGTTTGCAACGACGATTGGGAAACCCCATTAGGAAAAGCACTTTTCGATAGCGGATTGGGAGCGGCAATAGTTCAAGAGAACGAGTTTGCTTCGAATGACTGTATTGCCCACAGTAATGAACACTCAATAGAGGTGCAGGTTCCCTTCTTACAATACATCTTTGGACCGGACGTTAATTTCATTCCTATCTGCGTGACCGACCAGTCTTACAGTGTCTGTGAATCTATAGGGATGACTCTTGCAAAACTAGCTGAGAAAGAAGATATCCTAGTCATTGCAAGTTCAGATTTCACACATTTCGAATCCGCACAGGATGCAAAGATCAAAGACAATCAGGCAATGGAGTATCTAGAGTATCTTGACCCTGAAGGTTTCCTCAAATTTGTACAGGGTCATCGAGTAAGTATTTGCGGAGCTGGACCAATTGCAGCAACCTTAGTTTTTGCTAAAGAACGAGGAGCGAGTTATTTCAATCTCTTAAAGTATACCACTTCTGGCGATATTAGTGGAGATAACAACAGTGTGGTAGCATACGTAGCTGCAACATTCACATAATCATCGCGTGTAGTAATAGATTGCGTAGTAATCATAGTCTGCAGCATTCGCCTAATTTTCGATTTCATCATCTTCAGCAAATGGAGGCGAATCATCTGTGGGATCTATCACAGAGGTATCTTCACCAGCATTGCTAGGCAGGAACACTCCTGCAGCCACACCACCTGCTACTGATACACCGGCGGCGATTAATAGACTCAATGCAGCTGATCCCGTATCATCGAAAATCCAGCCACCAATAAGTGGACTGACTGTATAAGCACTATTACTCACGGCACCAAAAGCACCCATTACTGCTCCGTATGCACTAGGATCGGTCACATCAGCGATCAGCGCTTGAATTGCGGGACCTCTCATTGACATACCAATCGAGAGAACTATACCTGCAACAAAGAGTGCTATTACATCCTGAGCAAACATGAACATTACCAATGATACCGCTCCAATGAAAGCACCTATGACGATAACCCACTTTCTTCCGCGAATATCAGAAAGCTTTCCGAAACCAACATTACCTATCGCCATTGTGATACCAAGGATAACAAAGAAGATTCCAATCTCATACGGTTGCACGCCTATGTTGATCACAGCATCAAGCATGAATGCGACTTCCAGAATTCCCATTGCAAACATATTTGCGAACATAGCAATTCCTAGAGCACCATAACTAGCTCGAGCACGACCAAACACTTCTCGAATAGGGACCTTAGGTAGAGATTCTTTGATTGTCCTCCTCACAGGCTCCTTGACGAGAATAAAGACAAGAACCATTGTAACTAATGTGGCAGCTGCTGCTATTATGAAGGGCATTCTTACACCGAGGAATTGAGCAAGAAAACCACCCAGAGCTGGACCAACAACAAAACCTACCATATTTCCCATGGAGAGATAACCCATAGCAGTTCCTCTGTTTTCTTTTGTTGTAACATCAGAAATGAATGCGTTAGCAGCAGGAAAGAATCCGGCGGATATAGCACCTTCAACTGCACGAGCAGATATCATCACAATGACATCGTAAGCATATGCATAGACAATATTCGAAAATGCAAAACCAAGTAGAGAAATGATCATTATTGGTTTTCTGCCAACTCTATCAGAGAGCTTTCCTATAGGACCAGCAAAAATGATTCGAGTTACTGCGAAGGATGCAGCAAGAACTCCGAGTTCTATCCCAGCCATTCCAAGTTCAGAAATATAGAATGGAAATATTGGAATTATAATACCAAAACCAACTTGTAGAATACTAAGTGAGATAGCTAACATCCAGACCTGATACATTCCTTGAGGAGAATCCGGTACTTCACCTTCAGGTTGTTCATTTAAGGGGACATCTGCTTCGGTGATATCGGGGTCCATATAGAAAACACTCTAGAGTTCGCAAGTGTAACCGCTTTTCAAGGTTCGGAATAAGGACACGAATCATTTGTCAATAATGACTTTGCGAACACCTTTGATATCAGAAAGATTTCTGATAATACTTCCAGGTAAGGGTTCCTCAGTGATGACCTTGAGACAAGGCTCTGGATAGATTGCAACATCTTCTGCAAGC
>JAEOSL010000081.1 GCA_016840385.1 Candidatus Thorarchaeota archaeon
CTCGTTGTGATGGTCTGTGTAATGTACCGTCGTAGGTAATAGAATAAACTGGCCGTTGGAGTCTGATCTTCGGATTGGACTTCAATTGCCTGCAGTTTTTTTTTCAGTCAAACAGTTTTTCTGGCAACCACTCTGATACACAAGATGGTTCACTGAGAAAGCTATTCTCTGGGGGCATTGTCAAAGTCCATCCCGTCTTTGCGTACTCATATGTTGCGCAGGATGCAAAACCCGTCGATGTCCATTCAGTACTATTCAGGAGGGCTGCTGTTACAAGTGAATGAAATAGACAGGACATAATCGGATCACAAACTACCGCAACACTGTCATCGGGATGTTTCCGTCCGATATCATTCATACAGGTTCCAAATCTCTCCTTGGCATCTTCTAAGGATTCACCTTTGCCGAAGTTGTATGTAAGGTCATTCCATAGAGCTGTGAGTACTTCTTTTAGCTGTTCCTCATCTTCCCAAGAAACCCCAAGCTTGAATCCATCAAGACACTTTTTTTTGTAAAGACGTACATCAAATTCTTTGGAGAGTATTTTTGCTGTTTCATGGTCTCCACTTGATGTTGAAGTATAGATCTTCCTAACTCCGCCTATGAGCCGTGAACTCGCAAGTTCAAGAATCTGATTCTGCCCTCTCTCAGTAAGCTTCCCAGAATCTTCTCGAATGGTTTCACCAGATGTGATAACGTAGATTAGAGTTCTCGGTTCTAATCTTGAGCCCATTTCTCTCTCTTGGACGTACTCAAACATTTGTCTGACCGCCTCGTTCTGTTTGATATCTCTCCTAATATATACAGGTGTGATACGTTATCAACTACTTTGCTCTTCTCAGAACTTCGTAGGAACCATATCCTCCTTTTCGATCATCCAGTTGAAATGACCCAAATGACTGAATCAGGTACGAAACATTGCCCTTTTCATCTCTAAATGGAACTGGGATGATTGGACCTGGTGTTGCTTTGAGTTTGTATTTCTGACCTTTCTTATCAACAATTTCGAGTTCCGTGGTAAGCGGGAATATTCCATTATCTTGGTATGAATGATCTACGAGTTTGATTGTTTCAATTGGAATGTTCTCACCATCTCTGTAGATGAATCCTCCAGAACCTATACGTCCGTCATCTAGCACGACAGCTGCTGGATTAAGTGCAAGATTCTCATCAAACCAAATAACGAAGTAGAACCAGTTGCCTATTCCTGTCCAATCTCTGATCCCATGAGTATGGTCTCGCTGTCCGATGCATTGGTCAACATTGTAAGTTTGTTCGCCAACTGCAACAGTTCCAGATACCTTACCGATTTGTTCCCAATGAACATCACCAGTCTTCTTTCCAATCTCAAGAGATTCGGGAGTCATGTGTTCACTGTATTCATAGGTTTCATTATGAGCTTCATATTTCAAATCGATTTTTCCACCAACAAGGTCGTTGATGACCTCTGGATTTTCCTTTACCTTCGCAAAATCCTCTGGGTTGTTGAAAATAAGCATGGGTCCTTCAAAGGAGTAATGCCATTTTCCATCTTCGATGCATTTGTGCTCGACATTCTCGACCTTCAATGAATTGGGATAGTGACCTGTATCATCGTTTGCATGAAAAGATCCAATCGAACCATCAGGAAGAAAGAGGAAGAAGAATGTCATTCCTTCTTTCTTGTTGGGTTTGAAACCAACTCGGCTCATCCCGCCCACTTTGTTATCCTTGTCATAGAAGATGAAGTAATAGCTTTCATTCCATTCTTCAGCATTTGATGTAGGTCTATGTGTGATCGGTTCCATGTTTCTTCAATCCGATTCGTGAAGTACTACAACTCCTTTGTTTCCATCAATGGTCACTCTCTGACCTGTTTTGAATTCTCTACATGCATTCCGAATATTAGTGACAGCGGGGATTCCAAACTCACGGGATACTACAGCGCCATGAGATAGTACTCCTCCTGATTCAGTGATGAGACCGCCTATCTTTGAAAACACTGGAGTCCACCCAGGGTCTGTTCTTGATACTACAAGTATATCTCCAGCTCTCACCTTTGGAATATCTGCAATTGTATCAAGTATACGAACGGTTCCTGTTATTATTCCTTGACTTGCGGGGATTCCTACATATCCTTCTGCTGATTCGGGAAGTGGATCATCAAACTCCCTTGAACCCACCATGAATTTAGGAGGAAGTAAGTTCTCGTTCTTTAGAAACTCATCCTTTCTTTCCTTTACAAGAGCTCGGATATCCTCTTGTTCTGGAAAGTCCTCAATTCCACCACGAACGATTTTCCTTAGCTCTCTACGTCTAAGGAAGAAAACATCAATCTCATCTTCAATTAATCCCGTTTCTTTTAGACGACGGCCAATCTCAAGAAACACCTTGCGATTCCTTGTAATCCACTTGTCTAAGTTGAATCTCTGGTTCTCTCGGAAACCTATGTAGGTTCTTGCCATTCCCAGAATCATTGAAAACAATATCCACTTGATGGGACCATATCTCTGTCCGCGAATGTGCTTCTCAACTAAGGTTTCTGCTTTGATTCTCTTCCTTGCCAAGGACGCTTCAGATTTGGCGAGGTCTCTCATTCCTTCTATTACTAGTGGTTTGAGTGCATCAATGACATATTCAGGAGCATCTCTCCATCGCGGATAATAGACTTCTCTCGTAAAACCACGGTCTCCAAAGTCATCTAGAAATCCGTTGAATTTTTTGAAGAATGATTGTACAGCTGGTGAATCACTCTCCATAAGGGCAAGATATACATCAGTAGAAGGAAGATCTGTGAATATCTTCTTCACTGCTTCATCTTTAGTTCCGTGAATTGCTAGATCGAAGATTCTGTTGTTTGTTTCAGTTGTTTTGTGCTCCAACCCTGACAAGAGAATTGGATACATTATACTCCCAGCTTCATCACCCAGCCATCGCCTGCAGAGGTAATTCGTAATGAGATTCATCCCCAAGGTATGAACTGGTAGACCATAGCGCACCATTCTGAAGTGCTTCATCATCACCTTGTCAAGTTCATCCGCAAGTCCCATGAGGCCCGCTACAGATTCATGTTGAGTCGCATGACTCAAATCCGTGTCGAATTTCGTACAATATGGGTTGAAGATTTCTTCAGTCCATTTTGTATAAGCATCATTGGTCTTGGTCATACCCCCATCGCCGTCTAGAAGCATGATTCTAATTTCTGACATGATTCTTGTTTTGAGAGCGAAAGGAAGTTCTCTCATTGTGTCTTTTCCAAATGGTCCTTTTCCTTCAGGGAAGTAATTCAATACATCTTCTGACCGAATGAAAGGTGGCATCTCATTTACTACTTTAGTACGTAAGACTTCTAGGTTGAAGTATACATGCGCTTTGTGGAGTTTGAGCAACTCTTTTGGTGTGTCTTTGTAACCCATAATTTCATTGGTTTCGATATTTACAATGTACGTTATCTGATCTCCAAGCAGATCATAGAATAATGGAGTCACTGGATCATTCCAGTAATCGTCTGCATATCCTCTTGTCCAAAAGACTTCATCTTCTTCTTCATCTTGTTTTAGCCCGACAGTGATTGGACGTGATTGCAAAATGTGAAACTTACCATCTCTGTCTAATGCCCACTCAATATCTTGAGGAGATTGAAAGAGGTCCTCGATTGATTTTCCTATTTCAGAGAGTTCGAGAATCTCATTATCTTCGAGGGAAGATTGTTGCCGTTTCTCAAATGAAACACCCGATTCCTTGATTCCGTTTCCTGCAGTGTTTCTGATTATAATCGTGTCTTTGGTTCCAATTTCTTTACTCACCAGAGAGAATCCCGTTCGCTCTTCATTCTTTGCTACAACATATCTATCAGGAACCACCTGTCCTGAAACAACTGATTCTCCTAATCCAAAATTCGATTCAATCATCATTTCATCTTGGTTTCGAGAAATTGGATTTTGTGTGAACATAACTCCCGCACATCTAGCATCTGCCATAGCTTGAACAACAACTGCTACCTGTACTTGGTCATGAGGAATATTGTTCTCTTCTCTGTAAGCAACTGCTCTAGTTGTCCACATTGACCCAAAGCAGCTCTTGATGTGTTCTAGCACATCAGCAATCCCCTCAATATTGAGTGATGTATCATATTGACCTGCAAAGGATGCATCAGGTAGGTCTTCAGCTGTTGCTGAGGATCTAATCGCTACTCTGTCCAGATTTTGTTGTTGATACATCCCCGTAACAATATCAACGACCTCTTGAGGGAGTGTAGCCCTTGTGATGTACGCTCTCATTGTTTCAGTTGCTTTCCTCAACTCAGCAGTATCTTCATGATCCAAATCCCATAGGTGACTCTTCGCAAGATTCTCAAGTTCATTTGCTACAATGAATTTTGAGTATGCCTCTGTTGTAACAACAAACCCCTTCGGAACTGTAAAACCTGCGTTAATTAAAACAGTTAGATTAGAGGCTTTTCCGCCAGTCATTGATTTTGTAGATTCGTCAATGAGATTCAACTCAATAACGAGTGGTTTATCGGATATTTTTGGAACCTCCTTTGATAGGATTGCCAGTTCGTGGGTCGCATCAAACTATGCTAAAGAGGTTTCGATGTTAATTCTGTAAGGTTCTTTAGGGCTCGTGTACGAGAAGTTACTGGGATTGACTTGAATGCGAATCATGCCTGACAAAATGAACAAGCTGGATGGTAAAGTCTGCTTCATCTGTGGAAAATACTTATTGAACTACTCTGAGAAAGACATGGTTTATCTCAAGGTTCACACTGGGTCATCACGAAAAGCAAAGCCAGACATGTATCACCTATTTGCCTGTCCAAATTGCAACAAAATGGCCCATAAACGATGTTGGTATGATGTTGCTGAAAGAAAAATCAAGAAGGGCTGGTTTGGTAAAACCGAATACATTCTAACATGTCCCAGTTGTGGAACTGATCTTTCATCAAAGAGGGAAAAGAAAGGAGATTGGAAACGCGGATATGAACTACCAGGGCATCCTGATTCAGAAATTCTTGAACTTCATGTTAAAGATGTAATGACTTGGAAGGCGGGTTCAATCTTCGGAAAGATTGGTCGTGCTATTGACAATTTCTTCAAAGCTGTTGGACTTGGATCACTTACTGATCCTGAACGAAATGCAGTTGTTCGAGCTGCAGCTAATGTCGGAAAGACAATTCAGGATGTAGCTGAAAAAGTCTTCAAGATTAAACTTACACCAGAGCAACGTGCAGAACTGAAGGAACTCCGTTGTCAAAATTGCGACGCACCACTACCATTGCCTGGAGAATTTGATAATGCCGTCGTTTGTGCACATTGTGGAACTGCACACCTACTCTAATCACACATGAACTCGCCCGAGATTTATTAATATGCACGCATTAGTCAAATTAGAAGAACTAGCCAGTTGGAGGCCTATAATTCGAATGCCAATCTACCTCGAGTATAACGAGTCAACATCTCAATTCTTTGAGACTACACGAAATGCTGCTGATGATACTATTCTTCTAGCGATTGACGAAAGCCAGAAGAAGCTCGTCATGACAGTTCCATCAGGAATTGGAATGATTGCAAAACGTTCTGCTGAACGCCAAGCACGTGGGATTACCAAATCTGGATTCCTATGCAATGATGGTGCCCGTGCGGGCCGCGATCACGAGCTCGAAATCTTGGGTGAAGGTGGTCAGTTACCTGATCATCTCAGAGAGAGTCCACGAGAAGTTTACTAAACTGAAGTAGTATTCCCAGAGCCCCTCCGACGGGCTCATTTTCATTTTTTATTTTCACATCTTTAGTGGGATTTCTAATAGCAAAAGCCCAACAAGAAAGCTTATATCTTCACTATCGTGAACTTTGGATGTGATTTCAATGATACAGTGTTGCAACATGAAGTACAGTGAAGTTAGAGGTAAAGACGTCATCGATGTTAACGGCGTAAAGGTCGGAGACGTCATCGATTGCATCTTTAACATTTCAGAAAGCAAGATTGACCTGAAGCACTTTGTGTTAGGAGGCGGAATGGTTGAGGAACTCCTCGAGTCAATTGGAGCTAGACCAGATATTGACCCAGTAGCTAATATCGCTGATGTTGATAGCATAACTGATAAGGTCTATCTCAAAGTAGACAAGGACTCCCTTTCCAAAAATATTGATCCTGGCATTTTTGGTGAATCAGACTTGAATTTCGGTCAACTTGGAAAACTCAAAATTGTCGATGCTGATGGTCTCAAAATTGGCAATATCATAGACTTCTGGTTTGATACAGATAGTCAAATGTGGTTAATACTTGGAGGAGGTTTCTTCGAAGAATTTCTTGAGAAAATACACGCACAACCTGATATTGATCTCTTAGTACCACTCCAATATATTGGTGAAATTACCAAAGACAAAATCACTTTGACCAAAACAAAATTCCAACTTGAATCTACTTGTGAAAGTGAGTATGATAAGCAGAAGAAAGATTTGCTTGCTGCGAAAGCTTCAACAGAATCACAAGCAAGACTCAGATTAGGTCCTAGTTCACGAATGCGACCGTTTTAGATGAGAGAATCGGGATTCCCGTGAGAGGAGTCCCCTTCACTATTAGCGACCGATGGATACGTTACAGAATGGACAGACCACTGCTTTTCCATCCTTCAGGTCTTCGACATTTGCGAGCGTCAATGGAGAACCACATAGTGGACAAAGCCAAGCACTCAACCGCTCCCGAAGATCATCAATGGCTGGAAGAATCATTGCTTGGTCTTCTCCTGTAACTTGAATTGTGCAACTTGCACCTTGCTGATTGACAGGGCCCGAAACTAATATCTTGACACCAATGCTTTTCCCAGTGTATTTTCCTTTAGCTAGGCCAGATATTGACGCATGAAATACACCATCCTGTTCATCACTGGTACTCTCCACTTCATAGAAATTAGCTTCTTCGATGATGCGCAATGACTTCTCAAACATCTCCTCAGCAGTCCATTCTTGGACCTTGACTACTATCTCTCCACACTCATGGTCTTTCAGTTTCATTGCAAACTCTTCAGGAGTTATTTGGTCCGGTATCAAGAGATCACACACTGAACGAATAACAAATGGTTTTGTTGTCAACGTATGGGCTTTACCTCTTTCATCAATATAAGATACTCCTGCGATAATCTCTCCCTTAACACAATCTTGGGTTGGGAGAAAATCAAAAGATGGGCTTCTGAATCCTTCTGGTTCGATTTTTGGAAAGAACTCGTCTTCATCATCACTATCTAGATGAAGAGCTTCACTTGGAAATGAAATGAGGAATACTTTGACATCTGTTATGGTGAATTGTGTTTCATTGAGCACTTTCACTTTGAAGCGCATTCTATTTCCAATAAACTCTCCACCTCTACGTGCTTGTACGGACCCCGATGTTCTAGATTGAGAAGTGGAATGTGATTTGGAGCTTCTTATCAAATATTCATCGGCTTCAGAGATTGCTCGCGATACACCCGAAATTGGTTTCTTTTGTACCCTCATTTCTTCGCTAGTGTAGAATTTCCTCTGCTGTTTCATCGAGGCCGTTCTTCCATACTCCTTTCGAACATATGCTGGGATCTCGTGATCTTCTTTCTGTTTCCCTCTTGATTTCTTGAAGACCTCATTCAGAGAAAAACAAGTGAAAACAAGCACTATTGAAACTAAACCAACCGCAAAAATAATATCATTATAATTTTGCAACAACAATTACTGACTCCCACGAAATATATTCTGAGTACCGAAACTTCAAATTGGTACTTTTATCTTAGATGAAATTCCGCGCGAACGTTGATATAGGTTTTCCCAGAAGACTAGATTATCATAGAATAAATACAACTAGTAGAATTCCGACGATTGTGAGAATTGTTCCTAATCCAATTTCTCTATTCAGATCCTCATGCAGATAGACAGCAGATAGAGGAGCTGTGATAACTGGGGCTGAAGCTATTAGCACTGAAGTAACAGTTGCGCCTATGAATTTGATTGCATAGCTATACACAATGAGACTGATACCTATAGAGAAGAGACCTGTGACCAATGCAATTCCTGAAATTCGTCTAGATGGTAATTTTCTTCTTCCTCTCATTGAGAACATAAATATTGGAACGTATACAATCGATGCAACAAGTACTCTATAGTAATTTGCTTCTGCTACACCAGCGGATACTAATCCATATTGAAATGTAACATCACTTGCAGACCAAACAATGATAGTTATGAAAGCCAAAAGGAGTCCTATGTTCCGGTCTCTGCTATTCCACCTTTGTTCAACCTCGATATCTTCTAAAAAGTCCGCTCTTGCAATCATTACCACGCCAATCACAACGATGATGGCACCAATGACCCTCTGTGGAATTACAGGTTCTCCCAAGAATATTGCTGCCATCGTATAGACAACTAAGGGATAACTCATTACAATTGGGAATGCTCTACCAACTCCGATTCTTTCTTGACTAAAGAAATACATTGTATCTCCAATTACAATTCCAAGAATCATCGAGACTGCAAGTGGAAACATTGACTCTACGGGTATTGAGAAATTGACAGTACCCGTAGAACCGACAGCGAAAAAGTAAGAGAGTGGTAGACTCACCCAGATTCTCGTAACAACGATATCAATCACACTAATCTCATTGTCAATCTTTTTGTAGATTACATTGGTGATACCAAAGACTACTGTGGCTGCAATCGCACACAAAATCCCAATGGCATACTGTTCTGGAGATCCTTGCATGATTGACGGATGTAAGGGTAGACTACCTAAAGGCTCTATCTCCCCATCCTGATTATTCCTTGTACAGTTTCTTGTTG
This sequence comes from Candidatus Thorarchaeota archaeon, assembly GCA_016840385.1. Next base: position 8,787 of record JAEOSL010000081.1, read on the forward strand.
TAGTAAGATTGAGATGTGTAGATGGCTCCAACTGGATTGTGTGCAAGTACTCTATCCTTTGCTACTAGGCAAGTCACTAGAGCATCAGAATGTTTGATGAAGAGTGAGTCATGACCAACGCAAAGACCAACTATAACGTTGAAACCTGTTCCTTCTTCATTCATGATCATAGCTTGCCCTACAGGATTGCACATACTCTCGTACGTACCCGGTCGAATCTTCTCGTCATCTCTCAGACCAATTTCTTCCTTAGGTATGCTCCCACTTTTACAGCAGACTGAAGTTACATCGAATCCATTCTCTGTGTATATCTTGGCGAGTGTTGTAGCTTCTCGCTTGAGACCGATACAATATGCAATCCCAAGTTTGGTCACTCCCATCCGTTGTGCGAACTCCATAGTTTCCTGAACTCGAGTCCATTCACAATAGCCAGTTGCTTCCACTCGAGCTGATTCCTGTGATATCTTTCTTATCTCAGAATCCTTGTAGATCTCTCGTGCCTTTGCAAGAACTTCTTTACGTTCTACCATTGGACAGAATCCCTGAGTTGGAAGTTTCTCCAATTCTCCAGAGGAGCAAGCCCATCTGCTACAACTAGTACATTTTACCATGTGGTCACCTGATATCTGCAGATGTTTGTGCAACTAATATTTCTTGACTTACGAACTAATCATATCCACTCGACTTTGTGTGAGTCAATAACGTGCTTCACCCATTTATGACCAAATTCAGGATCAACCGCAAAGTGCCCCCTATGGTCTTCGATTACTGTGTCAGGACGGCCAATGATTTCAATTGCTTCTTGTTCTTTGCTCTCAGCAATTTGAATTACTACATCCTCGTCAACCACAAAGACTGGTTCTCCCAGTGCCTTCTCTGTAAGCATTGGTATTTCAAGAATTGGAGTTATGTCTAATCGAGCTATCTTGTTACTTGATAGATCGATTTTACCTATTCTCTTTAGCGATGATATTACATTGAAATCGAATGAAGTCAGATTGCAGTTGACTAGAGCTAGGCTGTCAAGTGAAATGAAACCCTCTAAGAATGAAAAGTCAATCTCTAGTTTAAGCTCGTCACTAAAGCATCCTGAAATTTCAAAGACTTTCAATGGGACTTGTTTTGGAAGCTTGACCTTGTATGGCTCTGTTGGATTCTCCGGTCCTATATCTCCCATGTAGATGCTCTCAATCTTTTCACATCCAGAGAGTGCGGTTAGGTCCATCTCTGGAACATCAAGTGAATAGAGCCCTATCGACCCAAAATTAGGAATGGTTTTGAATACTTCAAGCCCCTTCAGAATTTTCACTGGACCTGCAATTGTTACAGCATGAAGGCTAGGATGATTTGCGAGAGGAGAAAGGTCAATCTCTTCAATACTCTCGCTATTTACATTGATTTCAAAACCACTGAGTAGGTCGAGTTCTTGTATCCCTTCAAGTCTGATTTGCGTTAGAGTGTCGCCTTCCATAATTTTCAACATTAGTAGGTCTTTCAACTCTTTTAGAATTGAAAGTTCGAATGACGTGTCGTCGAAAATTTCAATCGTCAATATTTGAACGTGCGGGGCTGCTGCAACAATATCTTCTACGACTTTATTGGTAAGTGAACCTGACCATGTGAATCGCGACAGACCTTTGATGGATTCTCGCCTTTCTTTTCGTTCAGGAGTTAAGGTGTCATTCAATTGATATCATCTCCAGAGCCGATTGTCTGTACCCTCTTTTCTGTCTAATATGTGTGTGGACTAGTTATCTGATGTACTACTATTTCTTATTAGAAACTCATCGAATTTTCTTTATCCTCCTTTGTAGTCAAAATTCATGATAGAAAGCGTTAACACCTTGATAGAAGGATGAAAATTATCTGATATGGAGTGGAATCGCAAAGTTATGACGAATATTCCCAATGAGAGCGCTCTCAGACTAGTAGAAATACAATTTTCTGTATTACCCGAAGCTGAGTGGTTGATGGGAATCACTGATTTGAGTTATTTCCCCGAAATTGGGTTTTCTCTGCCCATCCCGTTTGACGTTCGTGATTTCGAAAGTGATGATGGAGAAGACACTTTGCTGTATGCCTTGGCAGATTCCTCCTATAGCAATAATTTGTTCGCTTTCTTACCTGGACTTTTCTACTGTTCATTGCAGAACACAACAGTTGATGCAATCATTGTTGAGGTGACTGAGAAAAACCTCCTTGGAATGAACCTCGGAAGCTTTCGACCAGAGGGCGTTCGAACATTCGATATAAGACGTGGCTTAGCTGTTGATGAGCGTGGAAAAATACATTCCGTTGAGATGAGCTCTGATACAATAGGAAAGTTTGCCACTGGGCTTTCAACCAAGATAGCTGAATCATTACATCCATTCTTGGATACATCCGGGACTCTCTCATTAAGCAATTTTACTTATGTACGAGAAATCGAGATTGCAGGAAGTCTTGCTAAGATGCTACCTCTCCAAGGATTGAAGCGGGCATACATCTCTGGTGCAATCTTGACAGGTCAGATGTTGATGCTTTTATCTGATATTGAATCCCATGGCTTTCAGCCACGAAAACGAGTCTATGTAAAAAATTCAAAGTATCCTGATGGTAGAGTAATTAATGTCAGATATCGTAGTATTGACGAGAATCATGATTCTAGAATTCTATCCGGGATTGACTGCCCTCAAGAGATTGACCTGGGACTCCAGTTGATGCGGCTTTCCTTTGCAAGAATGATCGGGGATGGAAAAGAAGTGGATATAGAAGAAGCGATTCTTGATATCATGAAGATCTTTCATGATAAGCTAGGTGTTTATCCTACCAAGGACCAAGTTATGGATATTATCTTCTCGGAGGAATATCATTGACATCAAAATTCGAGAAGCAATACCAGAAAAGTCTTGCTCACATAGAGCGAGAACTCAAAGGAAAGCAATTTCGAAACATGGTCTATTACGAGCTTTCTTCAATTCTGAAACCTGTTTTTGAAGCAGTAGTTGGAATAATACACGAGAATCAAACTGCACTAGGGGATGACGCAGATGAATTTGCAGACGCTCTATGCTTTGAAACTGGTTTCAAGATACTTGAATATGCAGACCTGGCATCTGCTTTAATGGATCTATTATTGGTTTCGAAATATATCGCTGGTGAAGCTGCGGTAGCATATAGTATGTCTGGAGTGGTCGATGTATTGGATAAAGAGCATCAAATCACAAGAATTGCGGCTGCATTCTTGGGTGGACTTGTCTATTTGTTATTGTCTTCTCAATAGTCCGCGAGAGCACTCCCCAAGAAACATTCTCCTCGAACATTTCATTCAGGAGTCAAGGGATGCTTAGAATAAGATACATCTCAAAATCTTTGATGGACAATTGATTCAGAATTCCAACAAACCTGGAATTCAATTGAAGCTATAGATTAGCTCCGCAGTTCACACATTGTCTGCTCTTTGCATTGTTGATTGCTCCACAAGAAGAGCAACTAACTGTGGCAATTTTCTCACGATCTTTCGTGATACGTGGTGACTCACTCCAATCGGCATCAGTTATCATACGCCCTTGTTGTTGAAATACACCTGAGTAGTCTTTTTGTTTCTTGATGCCTGAGATTTCTCTCTTTACGAGTCTTGTAGCAACTGGCTTTCCACAAGTAGGACAATTCTTCGCAGTTCCGGAGATTTTTCCTCCGCACCAATTGCATTTTGAGCCATCTTCTACCATATCTCTGCTCTCCCACGGGATGCAAACTATCTTCCTATTGATACTGAACAGAATGGACATTCAATAACTTTTCCATCTCTCAGTGCTGCAACATTTTCAAGTGTAAGAGGACTAGAACACATTGGACACAACCACGCACTCAGTCTTTCCTTAAGATCATCGATTGCAGGGAGTATCATTGCATCATCTTCTCCCGAAACTTTGATTGTGCATGAAGCTCCCTTCTGAGAAGAAGGTCCTGTGATGCTTATCTGAACCCCCACACTTTTACCAGTGTATTTTCCTCTTGCTAGTCCAGCGATATTACCAAATGCAAATCCTTCTTTCAAATCTAAACTGCTACTGATCTCAAAGAAGTTTGATTCATCAACGATTCTCAGCGCCTTGTCGAACATTTCCTCAGGTGTCCACTCATCAACGAATTGAATCGCAAACTATCTGAGTTAACAGATGCAACAAAGGTAGCGATTACTCTGAATGAGGCCCGAAGAAGTGCCTACGACTTGTAGACATCACGACTGATTTTTGGTTCACTTCTGTTCAGGAATCTATTATTTTACTATTTTTATTTATTTCAGTATATACGAAAAGTATTAAAATAATAGAAATATATACAATTCTCAGTCGGTGTGCATCATGGGACTACAATTTCCAACAAATTCTGAAATCTATGATGAAGAAACCAATACTATGAGACAAACCACCGACGACATACCGCATTTCATGAAAGAATATATGGATCGTTTTGGCGATGCTTCTTTCACTATATGCACGGATTGCGTAAAGGACCAATCCCCTAAAGTATTGGAAAACAAAGACGCCGCGCTCAAAGAGAGGGATGTCAGCAAATCTAATTTTCCCCCTACCCACTAACACTCCTCCTCCTCCCGTGTGATATCCCTCTCTTACTTCCATAATTCAAAAGTGAATGATCTTTGGAGTACGCATTACAGATACTCCATTTGACGAACAATATTTTGAATTCTTTGAGGGAATATGATTATGATAGATGCCATTACTTGGTAGATTACTATCTCAAAGAAGATGTAATCCCAAAGAGAGAGGATTAAAACCCTCTTCTCTTTGTTCTATTAATTCTATGCCTCATCGCTTTCAGGAAGGGTATCCTTTGGAGGTTCACTACCCTCGTTCTTCTTCACGATGTCTGCCAATTCAAAAATCTAGAATCTTGCGAACTTTCTCTTCTAATTCATCAGGGGATACAATTTCTGCAAAGTTTATCACTTCACCCAATATTTTTTCCCCTTCCTTATGGAACTCTTTTGGAATAACTACCAACACTGGAATATCGTATGACTTAGCTGGATAGAGCAGATCAAGAGGAGCAGGTAATATCTTTTTCACTGTTTCTCGCCCTGGAAGCAATTTATGTAAATACGTAATTATGAGGTCTACTTCACCAGGTACCAAATGTGATGCTATCTTTCCATGATTGTCCCATTCATTACCCAATGGCAATGTACGGAATCCACTCGCTGCTAATTTTGTGAGTAGGTTTGAGTCTGTGCCGTCAAAATAACCAACAGTTTTCATTTTTATCATCGTAATATATAGTGAACTATGGTTAAGAACTCTTTGTTCTTGAAGGTTTATTCTGAGAATATGTTTTTTGCGTAAATTCCTAAATTCGAAAAAGAAATGATTGAGTGCAGCTCATTCTAAGCTGCACCCATAGAAATTTTATTTCCAGGCTTCATCAGAAGCTGGAAGTGTATCCTTTGGAGCTTCGGAACTCTCGTTCTTCTCCACGATGTCAACAACTTCAGGAATCCAATCAAGATCAAGTGCCTTGACTTTCTCCATTGTTGGTACACCGTTTCGTGTCCAGCCACGTCGCTTGTAGGCTGCATCTGTGAGAAGTCTGTATCGTTCCTCTCTGTACTCTCGGAGTTTCTTGTTCTTCTCAGTAGTGTTCATTCCACTGATTTCAACACCAATCTCCTTGAGTTGCTCATCGTAGCGGTCGACACGAGAATCGTATTCCCAATCTGTTACTGGTCCTGCACTCCTGTAGGGTATGAATGAATCATGAAGCCTGAGACCCTTGCCCTGTCGGATATTGAAGATCCTTTGGAATGTGTAGACCTTCTCGCTCATGTGAATCAAATCTTCGCCCTTTGTTGGCCTTCCAGTCATTGCTTGGAAGAACTTGGCATAGAAGTCAACATGTCCAGGAACCTTTGCTGGCTCACCAGAATCTGCGTTATCTGCTGGTACGACATCGTTCCAAGGCAGCTTGCAGAGACCGTTCAAACCGAACCAGGTACGCCAGTTGGGGAAGTAGTGAAGTGCTTCAGCTTTGTCCTCGAATGTAGGCATGTAATTGTGCACTTGGTCTAAGAAGATGAGCCAAGCCTCGTCGTGCTGTGGTCCCTTGAGTGTGAGACCGTAACCACCTTGCTGAGCCAGACTTTCCTTGGTAACGTACTCGGAGTATTCGAGGCCCTTGTGTTCCATTCCGATGTCGTGCATGACCTGCTTGTCAACACCGAAGTTGTCACCGAAGTATCCCTTGAGATAATGGATACCCTTTCCAAAGTGCTCGCCACCGAATCCCTTGCCCTCTGCAATCTCGTGCAATACAGCAAGTGTTTCCTCCGCAGCACCCCACTTCAGAGTGTGACCACCAGTAGCCTTCTCGTCTATGAGTCCGTCTTCAAAGAGTTCCATCACAAAGGCCATACTAGAACCAAATGAGATTGTGTCAAGTCCGTATGCGTCGCAATAGAAGTTCATCTCTGCTACCCAGTGTGGTACGAAGACGCCGATGTTAGAACCGCATCCTGCAATTGTTTCATACTCGGGTCCATCTACAACTACCTGCTTGCCCTTGAAGGGTCCAGTCTTTGGAACGAATCCTTCGATGCAATGTGAGCAGTTGATTGCACAGGGTCTCCAACAACCGTCCCAGCCCTTACCAGCATTGGTGTAGATATTCTCCCAAACATCACCAAAGAGACCCTTGGCTTCGGGATCACTACCTGTTCTGAAATTACGAGTGGGCAATAGGTCAAACTCATCCATGATAACTGGAAGGTGTCCTGTTCCAACAACTCTCATTCTGTTCTGCTTGGGGTCGAGTTTAAGGATTCCACCTGAGTGTCCACGACCTGCTTCCTTCACACCATCAGGGTCTGCAGGATTGATAAGGTCTAGGGTGATTTTTGCAAACTTAACCACAATTGCTTTGATTTTCTTATTCCTGAAAACTGTACCAATTCCACCACGGCCAGCCTGCTTGTACCTGGGCATGTTTCGACGCATGTCCCACCATGAGAAGTTCAAACAGCCCATCCATGCATGCTCTGCACCAGGTCCTGCAGTTACCACTGCCATGTCCTTGCCTTCCATCTCTGTGTATTTGTCAGAGAGAATACGAGTAATTTCGTATGCTGTGTCAGGAAGGTCACTGGCATCGTGGATCTCAATCTTACCGTGGTCGCCATCAACCACGATGTAGACATCCTTGTCAGCCTTACCCTGAATCTCCATAGCATCAAAGCCCGAGAACTTCAGGTTGGGTCCCACATACCCTCCGACGTTGGAATCAATTGGGATTCCCGTCATGGGTGAGATTGAAGTAACGATACTCTTCCCTGCACCA
>JAEOSL010000169.1 GCA_016840385.1 Candidatus Thorarchaeota archaeon
CTTCCTGATGCTAGAAGGCTCACTCGCAATGAGATTCTTCGCACCCAGAGTGCAGTTAGAAAAGAGATAGGATCCTATACCAAACCACCAAGAACCCTCTTTCTTGTGATTAGAAATCTCACAGCACTAATGCGAACGGTACATCTCTTGGAATTCATTGGTACGCAGGGCTTGATGCCAACTCAACGATATATCCAGGGTATCTATGAAGAGATACGAAATAAGAAGACCTCAAAGGGTGTGCAAGATCTTGTTTCTAAGTCGGAGTTTCAGCAGTTCGAGTCATTACTCAATGCTCTGATATCAAAGGGGCACCGACATCCAAAGGCTGACTCGCTTCTTGAGATAGTCAGTGATCAATTATCGGTCAATCTGGATTCACGTATTCTGATTTTCACGCGATTTCGTGATACTGCGGTGGAGGTCACTGAAACCTTAGACCAACTTGATGACGCACGAGTCAGTCGATTTGTTGGCCAAAGCTCGCGAGGAAAAGATAAGGGCTTTAGTCAGAAGAAACAGGTCGAGGTTCTAGAAGGATTCAGAAATAATGAATTCAACATCTTAGTGGCTACACAGGTTGGAGAAGAAGGGTTGGATATTCCAGAGTGCAATCTAGTCATTTTCTATGATTGTGTTCCATCAGTTGTACCCTATATTCAACGAAAGGGAAGAACAGGTCGTCGTGCACCTGGAAGAGTTGTGATTTTTGTTGCAAAAGGAACTCACGATGAGTTCTACCATTGGTCGGTGATGAGTAAATTGAAGAAGATGCCGAAAGCTCTTGAAGAAGTAGAAGATAGCGAAATGGAGAAGCAGACAAGCCTTGAGGAGTTTGTTTCAGATGAACCTCAGGAAACCTCCGAACCTCTAATACCAATTGCACCCCAAAAGGAAGATGATAAGATTAAACTCATTGTAGATTCACGTGAACTACCAACAGCAGTAGCTCGTGAACTTGCTCGTTTGGATGTGCAAATTTCAGCTGAAACATTAGAGATTGGAGATTATATTGCCTCAGAAGATGTTGCTATCGAGCGAAAGGAGTCAATGGACTTCATTCAATCTCTAATCGATGGGCGTCTCTTTGTACAACTTAGTGCCCTCCGCTCAGCATATCGTAGACCAGTCTTGATTATCGAGGGAGAACAGATTACTGGTTTACGCGCTGTTAATCCAGCTTCAATTTATGGAGCACTAGCATCAATCGCAATCAGAATTCAGATACCAATTCTCTGGACAAGGAATGCAGAAGAAACTGCCAATGTATTGTATCGCATTGCTCATCTTGAACAGGTGACGTCAAGCAAACCCCTTCGGACCCGTTCAGGTGATAGTAAAGGCACTGATGCAGAAGCATTGGAATACATTCTGTCAGGTTTTCCCGGAGTAGATACTGTTACTTCGCGAGCATTACTCACAGAATTTGGCACACTTGAGAATATCTTCTCTTCAGACCAAAAAGACCTACAACGTGTGAAAGGAGTAGGTCCAAAAATCGCTGGAAGAATCAAACGTCTTCTTGGGAGAAAATATCCTGCTCATAAGGAAAAATCAGAGTGAGTAGATGGAATTAGTATACCTTGGGGTTCTTTCCTTCGCCCCTACGATAAGCTTCTCTGAGCGCGTCAGTAATAGCGCGACTAACTTCCCAGTAATCCTGGTAATCCTTGTTCTTAAGACGAACTACACTGAGAATCCTGCGAAACACAACATAGAGCTTTGGATCAATCTCACATGCATCTCGAAGATTTTCCTTAGCTAACTCAAGACCCCTCATGTACAACTTGTCACGTTTTGTGAATTGATCTGCTATTTCCTGCACTTCATTCTCATCAGTAAAGGAGAGACCAAGGTTGCGCATTGTGGAAACAATATCAAGAGTCTTGTTCAAATCGTATCCATTCCGCTCTTCGAGACCATCCATGTCACCTGTGGTGATGAATACGTTCTCAGCTGTAGCACGCCATAACTTTTGCATGATGTGGCTGTCACCATTTCCAGCTGGTTCATATCCGTCTTGGGCAACTAGACCGCATTTTTCAAGCTCTTTGATATGATATCTAACGGTCTGAGGTTTGACTTCTTTTTCAGGATCCTTTTCGGAAAGGAAATCAACTAGTTCAGAAGTAGACATGCGGCGGGCTCTCAAAGCATGGAGAATCTGTCTTCGATTCTCATCACTGAGAGCTTTGTAGGCATCAATAGCTTGATCACCTGTAAGAATCTTAAGCGTATCCAACGGATTTGAGCCCTGCATGGAATGTTGCCTCGTTTCTTAAATTTTAGAATCTAGAATATTGTGACTCCACGACAGCTAATAGCCCATCAGGCTACTAGTGTCGATTCGTCAAGTTACGTTCTATGTACCTGAATTATGCAGGTACGTAGATCCATTGGCGCATGTCCTGTAGACAGGGTACACGCTTGATTAGTTGTTTCTTCAGAAGTTTTCTTAGTGCATATCGGACAGTCCTAGGTGCAAAAGATACTTTGTCGAGCAGTTGCTTTGGTGTTACACCATCTTGGCCGCTGCTTCTGAGAATGTCTAGGACAATCATTTGGCTCTTAGTAAGCTTCATGCTCTTGAGCTCTTCCTGAAGTTCGATGTCGCTCATCATTTTGTATTTACCTTCCCTTTAAGTTGGGTTTTCTTGACTCGGGCACTTCTTTGCAGAAATTGCCTAAATCAAACAAGTGTTTGTGTAACAAAGTTACTTATTAACTTATCGCCGTTTCTGGAGAAGGTGTCGCAGTCTGGGACCGCGATAGTTAACAATGTTAAGTCAGTATTGAAACGAAAAAACTGTTGTTTTAGCAAAGTCAGGGACCAATGGATGAAGAATGCTAATCAGAGGTGCAATCCTGATACCTACAAAGCCTTTAATGTCACAGAAGACAGGGGAAGCTCGACTCACCATGAAGAAGGCAGTCATAATGGCAGCCGGTGACTCCACTAGGATGTTACCGCTCTCTGCAAATCAACCAAAGCATCTCCTTCCAATAGCTGGAAAGCCATTGATTTTTCATACATTGGAAGCACTTCAAGAAGCAGGGATAACTGAAACCCTCATCATATACGGTTATCACAAGGATAAGCTAAGCGAGGCAATTGACTCCAGATCTTGGGGAAAGATGACTGTATCATATGTTCATCAAGAGAAGAGAAAAGGTACAGCTCATGCAGCAGGTTATGCTAGAGAGTTTATTGGTGATGATTCGTCAATTTTGATGAATGGAGACATTTTGATGGGGCCAAGGAGTTTTGAAGGTCTCATTTCATATCATCAGAAGGGAAATTACGAAATGACTCTCTCAGTACGACCTGTTGAAGATCCCAGTGCGTATGGTGTCGTCGCTGTTGAAGATGGTAAAGCTGTCAAGTTAATCGAGAAACCCACAAAGGACCAGATGGTGAGTAACCTGGTAAATGCAGGACTCTATGTTGTTGGTAAATCACTCATGGAAGCAATTACAAAGACTGAGCCTTCAAAGAGAGGAGAATATGAAATCACAGACTCCATTGAAATAATAATTGAGAGGGGGAACGTTGGAGGGTATTCACTACCTTCATGGTGGTTGGATATGGGAAGACCATGGGATTTGCTAGAAGCTAACAAGATGATTCAAAGCCAGCAAAAAGGTAAGATAGAGGGAACTGTGGAAGAAGGAGCAGTCATCAAGGGTGAAACTATCGTCAAAAAGGGTGCCTTCATCAAAGCTGGAGCATATATCGAAGGACCCGCTATAATTGGAGAAGATTCAGTAATTGGACCAAATTGCTACATCCGCGCACATACTGCGATTGGAAACAATGTGAAGATAGGAAATGCTGTTGAGATTAAGAATAGTATAATCATGGACGGTACAAACATCGGTCATCTATCATATGTAGGTGACTCGGTTATAGGAAGAGGTTCCAATTTTGGGGCAGGAACAATCACAGCAAACCTACGACATGATGATGGAGGTATCAGTGTCACTGTAAAAGGCAAACGAGTTTCTTCTGGAAGAAGAAAACTTGGAGCAATTATTGGGGATAACGTGAAAACAGGTATTGGAACTTCAATCTCAACGGGGGTAGTACTTCATCAGGGAGCAAGAACTGGAATTGGGGTTATCGTCGATAGAGATATCGAACCATTCAAGCTAGTGATTGCTAAACAGGATCAGAAAACAATAGACTTGGATAGAGAGTGAATATTTTGCCACCAACACAGGTTAGAGAGTTCAATTCAATAGTGAAAGACTCTAGCCGAGTTGATGTTCTCTTTGGATATTGCTATCCATCCACATATCGTGCTGGAATGACTGGTCTCGCATTACAGATTCTCTATTCAACCCTAAATGCAAGAGAGGATACATCTTGTGAACGATACTTCAGACATCAGACTCAATCTCCTGCAACTTCAATTGAATCCGGTAGGAAACTTAGGGATAATCATATTGTAGGATTTACTCTCACCTATGAGGAAGATATTCTCAATCTCATTCAGATGTTAGAAACGGGGAACATTCCAGTACTAGCAAAAAATCGTGGTGATGAAGACCCGATCATCATCGTGGGAGGCCCCGTTGTAAGCGCCAATCCAGAGCCATATGTTGATTTCATTGATGCCTTTGTGATTGGAGAGGGAGACCTCGTTGTTCATGAGATAGTTGACAAGATTCGAGATGCGGAGTCGAGAGATGATGCAATCATAGCACTATCTTTGCTTCATGGAATATATGTACCGTCAACAAATCCTGAGTCTGTGGGACGAAATGTGATAGAAAATCTTGATTCTCTTGAATACCCAGTAGCTCAGATTATACCCGATGTAGAAACTGGATCTAAATTGGAACCTGTCTTTGGAAAATCATTTTTGTTAGAGGTAACTCGTGGCTGTGGACATTCATGTAAGTTCTGCCTAGTCGGACATATCTGTCGACCAAGAAGAACACGGTCTTTAGCTAAATTGAAGGAACTTGTCAGCGTAGGGTTGGAGAATACTCCAGTAAAGAAAGTGTCTTTGATTGGTTCATCATTGGGAGACCTTGATGGTTTAGAAGATCTGGTGTGTTGGATTGTCGACC
>JAEOSL010000082.1 GCA_016840385.1 Candidatus Thorarchaeota archaeon
AAGACCCTTCTCATCTGCGATTTTTTGGGCTTCAGACAACAGACGACGGGCTTCCATCACATCCAACTCCAGTAATGCCAGCTTGGAGCGTAATACATTCGCTTCTACCATCAACCAGAATGAATTCTGGTCTGCTACAATCTTAATGAGCCTATTCAGGTATTCATGCAGGCTTTCAAAGATCTCAATGTCACCAGATATCCGTAGATCCACGAGAAGTAGATCGCAAAGCCCCAGAAGCGCAATGACAGTTAGCTCGTGAGCTACGATTTCTTCTTCCACTATTTGATTGAACAGTAGTTCTGCTCTTGCTCTATCTCGTGCTCGCATACTTGTTTTCAAGACCAAAGCTTCAGCAACCCGATACCGTTGGCCGACAATCTTGATATCCTCCTGATCGTTAATATTCTGGAGGTGAATCAAATGTTGATGCGCTTCCTCAATCAAGTCATTATCTAGGGAGGTTGAGATCAGAAGGAAGAGAGTTTCGGACACCTCACGCTTATTGTCAAATTCAATTCTCAGCGCTAGACTTTGTTCAAAGTACTCTAATGCAAGTTTAGGGGCATTCTTCCTAGTGTACACCTCTCCGATATTCTTGAGGGAATGAGAGATTCCATGCTTGTTGCCAATCTCCTCCAGAAGCTTCAGACTACGGCGGAAGTAGTCTAGGGCGTTATTGAGATCCCCCCTTCTGAGGTGCACCTCTCCAATGTTGTTGAAAGAATGAGCTACGTCTTGCTTGTTACCCAAGTCCTCTCGAAGCCCCAGACTCAGCTCATAATGCTCCAAGGCCTCTTCTAAATTTCCCTGATCATAGTAGATAGTACCGATGTTGTTCAGGGCTTTTGCCAGTTCGAGTTCATTACCAATCTTCTCATTGAGCTCAAGGCTACGTTGATAGTATTCCAGAGCGAGGTCAAAATCACCTTTCTGGTTGTGGACTATGCCAATGACATTGATTACTCCAACAGCATCGTGGATGGAGCCTATTTCCTCGTAGAGAGTCAAGCTCTGCTGGTAGTGCTCCAAAGCATCGCTGAATGCACTTTTTAGAAGGTAGATTGTACCTTTCTGGTACAGCAACGCAGCTCTCCGTTCTGCGAGCTTTTGGTTCACGGCAGTGTGAATTACTAGAGTGTGAATCGCTATGCTCTGGAGATTCCTTTCACTTCTCTTGAGAATCTCAAGACTCTCATCAAGTCGACCAAGTCGCCACATAGACTCAGCCATTATAATCGAAGCGTCAAACTCTATCCACTGAAATCCAGAAACCTTTCCGCATTTCTCTGTAACTTGCGAAGACATCTGCAAAGCTTTTTCGTATTCGCCCAGCTTCATCAAGCATCTGCCCTCTAAGACAGCTCGCTGTAGTTCTTCGCTTCTTTTCAGATGTCGCTTGTCAAGCCCTCTAACTAGCTCCAATGCCTCATTATATTTCCCCTTATGCAACAACCCCTCAACGTCTTGGAACTGACAGTCGCTCTTCTCGCTTTGTGCCATTAGCTCTATTTCCCGTCATAGTGATGTAAATAGGTGCATGCCACATCTAATGTAAATCTTCAAGCTTAGATACACTTTTGAATTTATGTTGTATTATATAATTAGAAAAATGAGGAAGGGTGTTGAAATAAATCCCCCAAAAAAGTAAAGATCAAGATCCGAGTGAGAATCATGAGGGAAAATGAAACCGAAGCCACTTTGAGAGAAAGCGAAAGCCGCTACCGAAGTCTGTTTGAAGACTCTGCTAGTGCCCTCTGGGAAGAGGATTTCTCTGATGTCAGGGATTATATAATTGGCCTCCGCAGTTCTGGAGTCAAGAATCTCAGAGATTATTTCATCGATCATCCTGAAGAGGTGCAGCAGTGTGCAAAGCTAGTGAAAGTACTTGATGTCAATAAAGCAGTCTTGGACATGCATAAGGCTAAAGACAAACAGGAACTGTTGGGTGCTCTAGGGGACTTTCTCTTGGAAGATGCGTTAGACATTCTTCGTGAAGAGATTGTTGCATTGGACAAAGGATTGTATCAGTTTGAGAGTGAAACCAGACTCATGACACTTGCCGGCGAGGAACGGGATGTCATTGTTCGACTCAATACACCTTCGGAGTACGAAGAGAGCTGGGCAAGAGTCTTCGTGTGTATGACTGACATAAATGAGCGCAAGCAAATGGAAACACAGTTACGCACAAGGGAAGAAGAATATCGGACTCTTCTCCGTTCTATCTCTGACGTCATCTTCGTTTTTGACAATGAAGACCGCCACTCACAGTACTATGCATCAGACCAAAGTTTCATAGCTAATTCACTTACTGAGCTATTGGGTAAACATGTGAAAGAAGTACTGCCTCCAGATGCATTCAGTTCGTACACAGAATTAGCCAAAGAAGTGAGAAGGACCGGTAGTACTGGAACATTCGATTATCAACTTGAAATAAACAACAAGATGTACTGGTTCTCATCGAATCTGAGTCTGCATGAAGATGGAGAAAGTATTGTAGCTGTAGTTAGAAATGTTACAGACCGCAGACGTGCTGAGGAAGCACTACTCAATAGCGAAATTCGCTATCGTACACTTATCGAGAATATTCCCATTGGAGTCTACCGATCTTCACCGGGTCCTCCTGGACGATTTATGATGACGAATCCAGCCCTCCACATCATGCTGGGTTATGATTCAGTAGAGGCCCTTCGCGAGATGGATGTGGATGACATCTACGTGAACGCCAGTGACCGAGAAATTCTCTCGAAGAAACTTGTTGAACACGGAAGTCTGACTGGCTATGAGATAGCTTTGCAGCAACGCAATGGGACACCCATTTTGGCTTCAGTCACATCGAGAGTCATTCGCGATGAAAGTGGAAAAGTGACGTTTTTCGATGGTACCATTGAGAACATCACGGAGCGTAAAAAGACAGAGGAAGCCCTTCGGGAGAGTGAAGCAATTGCACGAAGCTTGTTTAATGCCATCCCTGATTTGAAGCTACACCTTTCTAGGGACGGCACATTTTTAGATTTTGACCAACCAGGAGGTCCTAGTCCAAACACATCCGCACTTGACTTAGTCGGCAAGTCTGTTTCCGAGTTCATGCCAGAAAAAGCTGCCCAGGACACCAAGGAATCAGTGATTCAGGCTCTTGAAACAGGCGAGATTCAGGTTTTCGAATACGATGTGCCCATAGCTGAAGGGATACACCACTTCGAGTCTAGAGTCGTTCCTAGCGGTGAAAATGAGGTTCTGGCACTCGTGCGTGACATTACTGTACGGAAGCGAGCTGAGGAAGGTTTGAGATCCTCACTACAGGAGAAGGAGTTGCTTCTCCGCGAAATCCACCACCGCGTAAACAATAACCTCCAGGTCGTTTCAAGCTTACTCTATCTACAGTCTGATAAACTTCAAGATGGTGAGGATCATGAAGCGTACGAAGTCTTTAGAGAGAGTCAGAATCGCGTTAAGTCAATGTCGTTAATTCATGAAGTACTCTACCAGTCGGAAAATCTCGCTAAGATAGACTTTGGTGATTATGTCAGAAGTCTGATCAGTGGTCTGTATGGGTCTTTCGGGGTTGACAGCAAAAGGATTGTATCAGAGATTGATGTCGGTGATATTTCCCTAGGAATCGATTTCGCAACGCCTTGTGGACTTGTCATCACTGAACTGGTGACTAATGCCTTAAAGTATGCCTTTCCCAATGATGAAACGGGGTTGATTCGAGTGATTCTGAAGTCATCAGATATGTATGAGTTTGAACTGGAGGTCAGCGACAATGGCATTGGTGCTCCTGAGAATCTTGACCTTCAATCCGTGGAAACTTTGGGCTTGCAGATGGTCAAGTCTTTGGTTGAGAATCAACTTGAAGGAACAATTGAGCTTGACACGTCGGCTGGTACTCGTTTTGTAATCAAGTTTGCAAATCAAGAACAAGTGGAGGTCTGACATCATAATGACAGAGAAAAAGAAGATCATGATTGTAGAAGATGAGGCAATCACTGCCATGGAACTTAGCAGCAGAATGAAGAAACTAGGATATGATGTGGTCGCTCTTGTTTCTAGCGGAAAGGAAGCCATCAAGAAAGCTGTGGAGCTGGAACCTGATGCAATCCTGATGGACATCAAATTAAAAGGTAGCATGGATGGAATTGAGGCTGCCCGGCAAATCAATGAAATCAGAAGGATTCCAGTATTCTATATCACTGCATACGCAGATGAGAGTCTCCTGTTGCGAGCTAAAGTGACTGAGCCTTATGCTTACATGGTCAAACCCTTTACGATTAGAGAGATACATTCCAATATTGAAGTCGCACTCCACCGACATGAAATTGAGCAGAAGCTGATAGAGAGTGAGGATCGACTTCGTAAGACAATCGATCTTGTTCCACACCAAATATTCCTCAGGAACAGGGATGGGCAATTTATTCTGGTAAATGAAGCCCTTGCCCAGAGCTATGGCCTTGGTGTTGATGAGCTTCAGGGAAAGACTCTACGAGAAGTCCACTCGGATGTCAACGAGATTGAAACCTTCCTTGAGGAAGATGCCAAGGTACTGAAGACAAACCGTTCACTGCACATTCCGGAACAAGCATTCACTCTATCTGACAGCACTGTTCGTTGGGTGGATACTCGTAAGATTCCCCTCCAGCTAGCTGGTGAAGGTGCCTGTATAATGGGTGTGGCCGTGGACTTCACAGAGCGCAAACGAGTAGAGGAAGCTCTTCGTGTAAGTGAAGAGAGGTTCAGAAACATCTTTGAGGAATCTCCTCTTGGGATTGATGTCTTTGACTCACAGGGTGATTTCATAGCCGCAAACAAAGCATGTCTTGACTTGTTCGGAATATCCGACGTTAACCATCTTAAAGGATTCAACATATTCGATGATCCGAGTATATCCGAGGAGATTAAGGACCAGATTCGTAGGGGTGAAACTGTACGCTTAGAAACTCTTTTTGACTTTGATAAGATCAAGGAGCTTGGGTTGTATAAGACAGCAAAATCTGGAGTTTACAATCTATATTCAATCTATGCACCGATGGGTTTTGACGAAAACCAGAAGCCTACGAGTTTCATTGTGCAGATGCTAGATATAACCGAACGAAAGAAGGCCGAAGAAGCTTTAGCAAAACACACCCATGACCTAGCTGAGCGTGTGAAAGAACTCACGTGTCTTTATGAAACCTCAAGACTCATCGGTTCTGACAAATCAGTAGAGAGTGTCTTTGAGAAACTTGTAGATCTCATGCGGGTTGCATGGCAGTACCCAGATATTACAGGCGTTAGAGCCATCTACCTTGGTCAGGTATTTGCTACATCTAATTTCAAAGAAACCGAATGGATGCAGTCAGCCGACATTCGTGTATCTGGAGATAAGATAGGCGTTCTTGAGGTATGCTATCTTGAGGAGAAACCAACTATCAAAGAGGGTTTCTTTTTAGTGGAAGAACGGGAACTTATCACCGCTCTAGCTGAGAATGTGAGCCGTTTCATTGAGCGCATCGGAGCTGAAGAAGCACTTGAAAAGAGCGAGGCGAAGTACAGAGCGCTCGCTGAGGAATCTCTACAAGGTATATCGGTGATACAGGATGATCGTGTAGTATATGCTAACCAAGCTTATGCAGATATCAGTGGTCATACCGTTGAAGAACTAATGGCTTTTACACCTGAAGAAATATGGAAAGACATACATCCGGATGACGCAGAATGGCTTGTGGAAGCCTACGTTAGCTTTCTCGACGGAGCCAGTTCTTCACCACGTTCAGCGTTTCGCATTATCCACAAGGATGGAACTATTAGATGGGTCGAATCATATGCGACGACGATAGAATATGAGGAGGAACCTGCTCTTCAAATTGCACAGATTGATATAACAGAGAGAAAGGAGGCTGAACAAAATCTGGAGGAAGCTCTAGATAGTGCAGAGTTCTTCGTAGATCTTATGGGTCACGACCTGTCAAATATCAACCAAGCCTTATCAGGCAATCTTGAGCTTGTACTCTTCGATGTGAATCTATCATCGCAATCTGTTGAGATAGTGAACGAAGCGTTCTATCAGATGAAGCGTGCAACACAATTGATTGCCAGTGTGAGGAAGTTTAGAAGTATTGATGAGTGTGATCCTGACCTAAAGCCAACTGATTTTGCAACAGTTCTGTCATCAGCCATTCAGAACGTGCAAGAAGTAATACCTCATAGGAATCTTGAGGTGCAATTGAACATTGATTCGAAGCGGCTAATCATTGATGCTGATGAGTATCTCTATGATATATTCTTCAGTCTAATTCACAATGCGGTTATTCATCATCCGAAGGAAATCGTAAACATTACGGTTACTGCTGAAGTTATGGAAGACGACAAGAATCTGCGAATAAGCGTGGCTGACGATGGTAATGGAGTTGCAGATAAACGAAAGGAGTTCCTATTCGCTAGAATATCTAAGAAGAAAGAGGGGTACTGGGGCACGGGAATCGGGCTAACTTTGACAAAGCATATTATCGACTATTACTGCGGCGAGATTTGGGTGGAAGATCGAGTCAAAGGAGACCACACCAAGGGTGCTAGCTTTGTGTTAGTACTCCCAATCCACAATGCGAAGAGTAAAGCATGATAGGAGAAACACGAACGAAGGACTACTCTACAACTTCAGTCTGGATCGGAGGTTTTGAGATTATTATCAAAATCGTAGCGCCGGTGTGAATCTAGTACATGATCGTATACATCTGAAATGTTAGCTTTCATTGAATCTAGCTAAGATTTGTCTAGCAAGAGCTTCATTGGATGCGGCAACGAAATTCATCATATTTGCTGGCTTGAGCGAACTATTAAATCGAAATTCATTCTTATCGAGAATGTATCCACCTGCTTCAAAGACCATATGAGTACCACACAGCAAGAACTCCAGTACCTGCAAATTTGCCAAATTTGATGCATATCGCAATCGATCCTGAATTTCGTCAACAAGGATTAGGACGAGCTATACTCTGTTACTTTTTGAACTCTTCATTGCGAATTAACCCATTAGTTAACAAGATTACTCCTGCTGTTCCATTATCAAACCCCGTGAAAAAAGTATGAATCCCTTGGATTAAGAATTCTCAATGACTCGTCAACTTATATCTGGAAGCGATAGACAGTGGAATGATTAATCTAGGCGTTAGTTTTCCAGAAACTCGTGGTTAGCTATGAGCAAATACGGTGATATATATTCTAAAATTCTTGATGCCCGCGAAGTATTACATGATGTAAAACACGTGACAAGATTTGACAAGTCTTCAACCTTCAGTAGATTGACTGGTGGGAATGTGTATCTTAAGCTTGAGAACTTACAAAAAACTGGTAGCTTCAAAGTTCGAGGTGCTGCTTATGCGATGTCGCAACTTACAGAGAAGGAGAAGAAAGCTGGTGTCATCGCAGCTAGTGCAGGTAATCACGCTCAGGGCGTAGCCTATGCCGCAACGAGACTGGGAATCAAATCTACAATTGTGATGCCTAGGTTCTCTCCTGTTGCAAAGATACAAGCCACACAGGGGTATGGTGCCAATGTTGTTCTTCATGGGAATGTATTCGATGATGCCTTGGCTCATGCCAGAGAGACCGCTGAAAAGAAAGGAGCGACACTTCTCCATCCATTCAATGATGAAGATGTCATCGCAGGTCAGGGAACAATTGGTTTAGAAATTCTTGATGAATGTCCTGACGTAGATGTGATTGCAGTACCCGTTGGTGGTGGCGGTCTAATTTCTGGAATCTCTATCGCTGTTAAGGAACAACGTCCTGAAGTGGAGATTTATGGTGTTGAAGCGGCTTCAGCGGCTTCTATGCAAGCTTCGTTTGAAGCCGGGAAAATAATGAATGTCGAAAGGATGGATACCTCCTGTGATGGAATTGCCGTGAAGAGACCTGGTAAGATTACATATCGAATCGCAAAGGACCTGCTGAATGGTGTTGTCACGGTTGAAGAACTTGAGGTTACTCGAACTCTGTTCCTCCTTCTTGAGCGTGCAAAGATAGTTGTTGAACCTGCAGGGTGTGTCGGGCTAGCAGCATTTCAGCATGGTAAAATTGACATCAAAGGAAAGACTGCCGTTGCGATACTCTCCGGTGGAAATATCGACATGTCCTTCCTATCTAAAGTTGTGGAGAAGGAACTCTTCAGACTTGGTCGTTCAGTACGAGTAAAGGGTTCTATCCTTGATCGTGTAGGAAGTATGAACAAGGTACTCAACCTAGTTACCGAATCAGGAGTTAGTATAATTGAAATTAATCAAGATCGTTTCGATCCTGACTTACCTCCAAATCGTGCTGAATTAGAAATGATTCTTGAAGTCCCCGATGAGAAAGCTGTTTCGAAGATGCTGAAGCTTCTTGAGAAAGAAGGACTTAGCTTCGCTATCTACGAGGACTAGTCCTTCGATATCGATGGAGAACTTGACACTGCACTTGTATTTATCAAGAAACGTAGTTGACAGAACGCTACGACTTCTATGGAATTGACATCGATAAAAGATATATGAATTGGAATTACTTAGTCGATAGTTGATAACAATGGGTAGTGAAGAAATTATCCAGACCTTGTTTGATGAGGTCATGGAAGAAATTGAAGAAGAAATTGAAGATGGATTCGAGGAGATTCTATCTGAAGAGAAAATGAAGAAGATAATTTCGAAGGTCCAAGACGAAGTAAAAGATGAAGTTCTTGAAGTAATAAAGAAGAAGTACTCAGACGATATGTCAGGTAAGGATAAACAAAAACTTGGCGAGAAGCTAGCAAAGATAATTCTCAAAGATGTGAAGAAGCAGCTCGCAAAGCTCCAAGGACAGATTGCAGGCTCATCAATGTGGGTTATTCAAGAATTGAGAGATGAGATAATCGACGAAGTCTTCGAGGAAACTGAGGAGAAAGAAGAGGAAGAAGAAGAAGACGAGGAAAAGGAAGATAAGGAAGAGTCTGAAGACGAAGAAGAGTCCAAAGAGGAAGAAGACGAGGAAGAAAAGTCTGAGGAAGAAGAAGGCGAGAAAGAGGAAGAGCCAGAAGAAGAAGTGAAGGAAGAGGAAGAAGAGAAACCTGAAGAAGATACAGAAGAGAAAGAGGAAGAACCTGAAGAAGAAGAAAAGGTAGAGGAAGAAGAACCTACTGAGTCCTAATTTTCAATTTTATCCAAAGAAGATTGAGGTGCCTGAAATAGGCACCATCAACTTCGCTTAGTATTTTATACCAAGTTTTTTGGATAGCTTTTCAAGCATGTCCTTGACCATCGCCGCGAGATCATAGTCGGGTGTCCAACCCCATTCATCTCTGGCAACACTATCATCTAGTGATGCTGGCCATGATTCCGCAATTGCTTGTCTAAAGTCAGGTTCGTAAGACATCTCAAATTCTGGGATGTGCTTCTTGACCTCCGCCGCAATTTCTTCAGGAGCGAATGACATCGCAGTGATGTTATAACTTCGGTGTACAAGCTTCTCCTCAGGTGCTTCGATTAGATCCATTGTACACTTGATGCAGTCTGGCATGTACATCATTGGCAAGTATGTACCCTTGTCTAGGAATGAAGTGTACTTCTTATTCTTGAGTGCCTCGTAAAATATCTCGACTGCATAGTCTGTAGTACCACCACCAGGTAGAGCTTCAGAACTAATTATGCCCGGGTATCTAAGTGAACGGAAATCTACACCAAATCTCTTTGTGTAGTACTCACCCCATAACTCGATGAAAACTTTTGTGACTCCATAAGCACTGGTTGGTCTCATGATAACATCGTTAGGTGTATTATCTCTTGGAGTACTGGGACCAAAGGCTGCAATTGAACTTGGAATCATTACTTGATCCAATTTGAGAATACGTGCTGCTTCAAGAATATTGTAAGATCCCTCAACGTTTGTTCGATACGCAAGTTGTGGATTCTTCTCGCCAAATCCTGAAAGAACAGAGGCGTTGTGTATGATAATATCAATATCATTGTCTACAAGCATTGAGTGTATTTGATTAGGGTCAAGAATGTCAAGATGGAGATACGGGCCATCCTTCAATAGAATCTCTGGAGGTTTCTTCCTTCCAGTAGCAATGACGTTCTTACCACCATATTTTTTCCTCAGAGCTCCTACAAGCTCAGTACCAATCTGACCATAAGATCCAGTTACCAAGAAGCGAGTCATAATTCTTCAGTCCAATTCACTTGATTGATTATGGGCAGGCCGAGAATACCCTGTTAAAAGTCTTGACCTCATCCATTTTTTGTCCGCTGCGCCAATCCTTCGTCTTTTAATATATTGATATTCTCTTTTTGTTACCATATTGATTTCAGATAGGAGAATGGAATAGTGAAAAGATTGCATAGAAACAAATCTTCAATCATGGTTTGTCTAGCAATTACTACTTTGATACTAGCAGGTGTGTTATTCCCTGCGGTTTCATCAAATCCTGTAATTGCTCAAGGTTCACAATATTCAACATATATTGGCGGAACCATGGGAGAAGATGCAACAAAGGTAACCTTCGACAATGAGGGGAATACGATTCTAATTGGACAAACCGCTTCAGAGGACTTCCCTGTAACAGATAATGCAATTCAATCTGAATACGGTGGAGGCGGATGGGACGCATATGTCGCTAAATTTAGCCCATCTGGAGATTTGTTGTATTCCACATATCTGGGCGGTAATCAATACGAACACGTCACAACTGTGAATGTTGACTCCCAAAACAATATCATACTCGCTGGTACAACTGGTAGTACTGGATTTCATACAACACCCGACGCTTTGCAACTCACGCTGGGTGGTCTACTTGATGGCTTCCTCATGAAGCTCGCTCCAAATGGAACTCTGTTGTATAGTAGTTTCTTTGGTGGTGCTGGGAATGATTGGATCTATGGACTGCAATTTGATGCTAGTGGAAACTGGATGTTCAGTGGTCACACAGGTTCTGACGGTCTTGCTACTAGTGGTGTGATAGGAGAAACCAAGTCTGCTGGAACTGATGCTTTCATTGCACGAGTAAGTGCTGGTGGTTCAACCAAG
This sequence comes from Candidatus Thorarchaeota archaeon, assembly GCA_016840385.1. The sequence goes on from JAEOSL010000082.1 coordinate 11,011, forward strand.
CAGATGTTCTCGTATATTGGAGGAGATGGTACAGACCGTGCAACGATGTTGAAGATAGATTCTGATTACAATTATGTGATCTCCGGATTTACTGATTCATCCGATTACCCCGTTACTGGGAATGCTTTTCAATCCACAGCCACAAATAGGGGTGATGCAATTCTGACTAAGATTTCTTATTCCGGAGCCAGCTTGGTCTATTCAACAATGGTTGGTGGGAATGATGATGAACTTGCAGTTAGTGTTGCCATTGACTCAGATGATAATATGATTATCACTGGTTACAGTGAATCTGATGACCTAGCAGTCGTTAATGCATATCAACCAGATTTTGGTGGAGGTACAGCTGACATCTTCATTGCAAAAGTCAACAAGACTGGTTCCATGCAATTCCTGACTTATTTGGGAGGTAGTGAAACCGATTACGCTTGGGAGGTTGCAGTTGATTCAGATGATAACATTATAGTTGGTGGAAGGTCTGCTTCTCCTGATTATCCCACAATGAATGGATTGAATGATACCTATTCGGGATCATTTGATGCAGTTGCTACAAAATTAACCCCTGATGGTCAGACAATACTAGTTTCCTCTTACATCGGAGGAAGTGGTTCTGATATTGGAGAAGGGTTGGCTGTTGATGATGATGATAATATTGTTGTCACAGGTAGAACCGTTTCAGATGATTTTCCAATTACAACTGGTGCATATCAGGAAACAATAGGTAGTTCATCAGACTCATTTGTTTGCCATATCGCATTCAGTGGGTTCCCATCTACTACTATAACAAGCAACACCACTACCACGACAACAACGACTACTACTACCAGTGAAGATGGTTTGCAGCTTGATACAACAACTCTGCTTCTTATTGGAGTCGGAGGTGCTGCAGTAGTTATTGTAATCGTTATTGTTCTCAAGAGAAAATAAGAGGCATTGCTGCCTCTCTTTCCTTTTTTTGGTTCTAAGATTTGATTGACTCCAAAAACTTGGACCCGATGCGCTAATCTTGCGCCTTTTATTATACGAATATTATCACTCACTTACTACTTTGATTTCAGATAGGAGAAAAGAAAGGTGAAAAGATCACTCGGAATTAGACCTTTACTCATTGTCACTCTTGCGATTACTAGTTTGCTAGCGGCGGGAATCTTGCTACCTGCTGTAACAGCTAATCCTTTGATTGCTCAAACTTCATCGTACTCAACCTACTTTGGTGGGAGCGAGGGAGAAGATGCAACAAAAGTTGCTTTTGACAATGACGGAAATACTATCCTTATCGGACAGACACCCTCAGATGATTTTCCAATCACTACTGGTTCGTTGCAAGACACATATGGTGGAGGCGATTGGGATGGATTTGTTGCCAAGTTTAGCCCTGCAGGTGAACTGCTTTATTCTAGCTACTTGGGAGGAACAGGATATGAACATGTTACTTCAGTGAACATTGATTCAGGGAATAACATCGTGTTGACTGGGACTACAGGAAGTTCAAACTTTCCAACTACCCCAGATGCATTGGACCTGACATTCGGAGGTGCAACAGACGGCTTCATCATGAAGATTGCACCAAATGGAACCCTGCTTTACAGCTCATTTTTCGGTGGAACCGGTAATGATTGGATATATGGGATTCAGTTTGATGCTAGTGAGAATTACATGTTCAGTGGTTGGACCGATTCAACAGGTCTTGGTACAACAGGTGCTCTACATCAGAATCCGATTGGTGGGACAGATGGTTTCATTGCTCGAGTAAGTTCGAATGGAGCTACACTTCAAATGTTCTCTTATCTTGGTGGAACTGGAAACGATAGGATTTACGTTATGGATATTGACTCTGAATACAATTATGTCCTTGGAGGGATAACTGCTTCGTCTAATTATGAGGTGACCGGTGGTGCATTTCAAACAACTTCCACAGCTGACGGAGATGCTGTACTAACTAAGATAAATCATGACGGGAATACTCTGCTCTATTCAACCTACCTCGGTGGAAATGATGATGATTTAGGATTAACAGTCATAGTTGATTCTACAGATAGTATGATTATATCTGGATACACCCAGTCGGATGATCTAGCTGTACTAAATGCACAGCAAGCAATATTTGGTGGAGGTGGTGCAGATATCTTTGTAGCAAAATTCAACGAAACAGGATCTCTTCAGTTCTTAACATACCTCGGCGGAACTGGTACCGACTACTGCTGGGACATGGTTACAGACTCAAGTGACAATATCATTGTATGTGGAAGAACTTCTTCCTATAATTATCCTGCACACGATGGTCTCAACGACACGCATTCAGGGTCGTATGATGCCGTAGCTACAAAGTATGCTCCCGATGGTCAGACTATCATAGCTTCATCATATGTTGGTGGTAGCAGTGCTGATATTGGAGAAGGTGTTGCTGTTGATGGAGATGGGAATGTTGTGATCTCTGGACGGACTGCTTCATCCGATTTCCCTGTTACATCTGGAGCCTATCAGACAGAGAAAGCTGATTCTACAGACGTGTTTGTATGTCATATTGCATTCAGTGGTCTACCAACAACTACTACAACAAGCAACACAACAACAACAACAACAACTACCACTAGCAGTGATGCAGGTCTACCAATTGATCCCACATCTCTGCTTCTTATTGGGGCTGGAAGTGCTGCGGTGGTTATTGTAATCGTTATTGTTCTCAAGAGAAAATAAGAGGCATCGCTGCCTCTCTTTCCTTTTTTTGTTCTAAAATTAGATTGATATCAGTATTATCTCCTTAGTATCTTGGAGGTTTTGGAGGATCAATCGTAATGAGAATAAGAAGTGTAGGTTTCATCGTGATTGTAATTCTATGGATGATGCTATCTCCCGTTGGTTCTGCAGTTTCATTTTATGGTGATAGTGAAGTTGTTAATGATAATCCCGAGATACTTTCTGGCGATGAATATGAATCAAATCTCACTTGGACCTCTCGATTAGAACACACACAACAGCTTGTGGAGAATTATTCTGTTGTCGCAGGAGATCATGTAATCATTAATGGAACATTTTCTGAGTTGCTCAATGTCACAGAATGCATGTTGACCATTTGGAATCCTGAAACTGGAATTAATGCTACGGTTAGCAATGTTGGTTCAAACATCACATTCGGTACATACTACCTTGATAGGACTAACCAGACGTATAACATCATAGTGAATGGAACTACGAATACAAATGATTTTGTTATTATCCTTAGAGAGAATGTGACCATCTGCAATTTCTTTTCACCTAATGTTGTAGTGATTGCTCCAGTGGAGGTCGGTATAGATTCTGACATCTGGAATCTGACTTGGTCATGCACTGACGCAAATGCTGATGACACTCCTTACTACTTCGTTTGGCTAAGTCGTGATGCTGGAGTAACTTTTGTTCTCCTTACACACAATATTTCCAGTTTCTATTATATCTGGGATTCAACTGATTGGTTGCAAGCTAGCTATATGGTAAGAGTCCAAGCATTTAGTGTTGATATGACCTCTAATGAATGCAGTTTTGAGGATCCCCCAGAGAGTTATTGGCCAGGTGATTATAGTGATGGATTTACTCCACAATTCGAGAACGATGGATTTAGCTTCCCGCATTATCTTTATGTCAGTTCAGTAGATGATGTCACATACGAATATAATTCACAGGGTAATTCTATTAGTCTGACACATTCTTCCTCTGTTTATCATCCTGCATATGTTGAATATACTATTCGGGATAATGGTAGTATTTGGATTGAAGGTACAATATCCCCAAGTATGGGTGAAGAAACACTCACAATAAATATCGATGGACTCTCAATAGGTATTCATCAAATCCAAATTGAATTTCACATGAGTGAATTTGTATTTGTCAATTTTACGATTAATGTTACGAGTAATGCGGTTCAATCAACACTAATCCCACTCATTGCACTTTCAATAACAGTTGGAGCGATTGGTGGTATTGCGGTAATCGTAATATTCGCAATTTATATGAAAACAAAAAAGAAAGGATGACGATGCTCCCAACCAATAGTCGGAAGCATGTCATAGACTTACTTGTTAGCCTTTTTCTCACGGATAGCCGCCTGTGCTGCAGCTAAGCGAGCAATTGGCAATCTATATGGAGAACAAGATACATAGTCGAGTCCAATCTCGTGGAAATATTCCACAGACCGGGGGTCTCCACCATGCTCACCACAGACTCCGAGTTTGATATCAGGTCTGGTTTTGCGACCACGCTCGATAGCAATCTCGATAAGCTGTCCGATACCTCGCTTGTCAATACTAACAAAGGGGTCGTTTTGCAAGATATGTCTGTCAAGATACTCTGGCAAGAATGAGTCAATGTCGTCTCGTGAGAAACCAAAACCCATCTGTGATAGGTCGTTAGTGCCAAAGGAGAAGAACTCTGCGCTCTTGGCCATATCTCCAGCTCGCATGCAAGCTCGTGGAATCTCAATCATTGTGCCGTACATATATGGAATATCGAAACCAAATCGTTCCTTCACTTCCTCGTAGACTTTAGTGACAATGAGCTCCATAGTTCTTAGTTCAGCTGCTCCTACTGTGACAGGGATCATTATCTCAAGTTTGACTTTCTTGCCGTCCTTGATCAATTCTCCACTTGCCTCAAGAATCGCTCTAACCTGCATCTCGGTGATTTCAGGGTAGGTAATCCCAAGTCTTACTCCACGATGTCCAAGCATTGGATTATTTTCATGGATAGCATCGCCACGCTTACGAACTTCTTCAAGTTCAATACCTAAGGCGGTTGCTAGTTTCTCTTGGCCAAACCTGCTCTGAGGAACAAACTCGTGAAGTGGAGGATCAAGCAAACGGATTGTGAATGGTAATCCATCCATCACTTCCATTGTAGACTTGACATCCTTCTTAACGAATGGTTCCAATTCTGCCAATGCTCTAACTCTCTCGGAGCGAGAATTGCTCATGATCATTTTACGGAGTAAGAATAGCGGTTCATCACTTCCTTCACCATAGAACATGTGCTCTGCTCTGAAGAGACCTATCCCTTCTGCGCCAAAGTCTAATG
>JAEOSL010000083.1 GCA_016840385.1 Candidatus Thorarchaeota archaeon
GAGCGAATGAGGATATGTTTGAGGTCATGACGTTTCAGATTAATCGATTGATCAAAGTGATTCGTGATGATGGAGCAATGTGCGATATCCACAGAAAATTCTCTGCTCACGTCAAGGACAAGTGTAGTGCGTGTGACCGCTAAGAACGAAGGTTTTATCCGATTATGACGGTCCTGAGATAATATCTCAGGGTGAAACAAGTGACTGGAGAAATCATTGTAACAATCAAAGATTCCTATGCGATTGTAAAAATTTCAAGACCAGAGAAACTGAACTCTGTCACAAAGGAGATGCTCGAATCCTTCAGCGATAAGGTGTCAACTATTGCTAATAATCCAAAGATACGAGCTATCATTTTCACAGGTGAAGGTGAGAAATCATTCTCAGCTGGATTTGACCTTGATACAGTGACAGGATTAGAAGGGCAAGCAGCGACGGATTTCTTCAAACTACTAGAAAGAACAATACGAACTATTAGACAGAATCGATCATGTGTAACGGTTGCAGCTGTAAATGGCTATGCAATTGGATTTGGTGCGATGATTTCCATTGCTTGTGATTTTAGAATTTTCTCAGAGAATGCAATCTTCCGTCTTCCCGAGGTTGATTTGTCAATCTTTCCAGGTGCTGGTGCAGCGTCGAATCTGTATCATTTAGTAGGTCCATCACGAAGCAAAGATATTCTAATGACAGGCCGTAAGGTTTCAGCAGAGGAAGCTATGAAAATCGGACTTGCAGACAGATTAGTCAAACAAGAAGATGTCATGAATATAGCTTTAGAGTTAGTCAAGGAACTATTGACGAAGGATCCCAAGATACTCATTCGAACCAAGACTCTTGTTGACGCGATGACTGGTAAAGACCTTGAGGATGCCGATGGTTTGGAAACCGCGTATCTCGATGAATGGTTACATGAAGGATAAATATTAACTGCGTTCACTCAAAATTACACACCCATTTGTTTATGAGGGAGATAGGACTCACCAGAAGGTCCATCAATAGAGATGATTACTATGGCAAAGAAGGCAATTGTAGCAATTGGAGGAAACAGCCTCATCAAAGACAAAGACCACAAAACAATCCCTGATCAGTATGCAGCGACAGCTGAAACCTGTAAGCATATTGCGGATATGATTCAGACTGGCTGGGATGTTGTCATTACATCGGGTAACGGACCTCAAGTTGGATTCATACTGAGAAGGTCGGAGATAGCCGAAGGGGAACTGCATGAAGTTCCGCTAGATTATTGTGGCGCTGACACTCAAGGTGCAATAGGATATATGATTGAAAGAGCGATGTATAACGAATTTCACCATCGCAATATGGACAAGCATGTCGCAGCAGTGGTAACTCAAGTGAGAGTTGCTAAAGATGACCCAGCCTTCGAAGATCCAGCAAAGCCCATTGGTTCATTTATGGATGAGAAAGGTGCTAAGAAGAAAGTTGATGAAGAAGGATGGATTGTGAAGGAAGATTCTGGTAGAGGATGGAGACGAGTAGTAGCTTCACCAATACCAAAGGAAATCATAGAACTCCCAGCAATCAAAGCCCTCATAGAAAGCGGGATAGTTGTCTACGCAGTCGGTGGAGGCGGCATTCCTGTTGTAGCTGATGAGAATGGATACCTGAAAGGAACCGCAGCAGTCATTGACAAAGACCGTGCCTCAAGTCTTCTTGCGACTGGATTGGATGCGGAAGTATTGATTATTTCCACAGCTGTTGAGAAAGCCTACCTGAACTTCGGGAAGGATAATGAAGAACCCATTGATAGGATGGACCATCTTCAAGCTAAACGATATTGCGATGAAGGACACTTTACTCCAGGAAGCATGTTACCTAAGATTGAAGCATGCATCGAGTTCATCAAGAACGGTGGAGAGATGGCAATAATTACAGACCCACCAAACATCAGTCGAGCTCTCAAAGGCGAAACTGGCACAACAATCGTTAAAGGATTCGCAGTACCACCCGCACCTGAAAGAAGATAATCGCATAGACCGCTACATTAATTGTGTAGCTTGTTTACGATTTCGATGATGCAATATGAGTCCAGAACAGGTTTCAACTGATAATGCTCCGAAAGCAATTGGTCCCTATTCACAGGGAATCAAAGCAAATGGATTTGTTTTCTGCTCAGGGCAGATCCCAGCAAATCCTGAAACAGGTGAACTGGTCAAAGGTTCGATTACTGAACAGACACGACAGTCTCTGTCCAATGTCAAGGGAGTGATTGAAGCAGCTGGTTCATCGATGAGCAAAATTGCTAAGGTCACCGTCTTCTTGAAGGACATGAATGATTTTGCTGAGATGAATGCAGAATATGCAAATTGGTTCTCAGATCCACCTCCTGCACGAGCTGCAGTTGAAGTTGCGCGGTTGCCGAAAGACGTTGACGTCGAGATTGAAGCAATAGCAGAACTCTAAGAATCCCATTTAGTTTGTAGGTGATTATAAACCTACGAAGTAACATGAATCTGCATACTGTGAGAAACGCACTCATAGTGTGCAGGATTCATTGGGAAAATGAGTGCATGTTAGCTGTGCCACCGCCTACTCATTCATTCAAAGCACGCATCTCATCCTAAACCTTTTAACTCCAGCCGATAGGCATGGATGTGCATATCGGATAGTGCTGTGACTATGGATTCAAATCAAACTAAACTTCTTGCCATTGTTCTTGTTGCTATAATGGTATCAGGTGGAGCAATGGCGGCACTTGTCCTCATGCAACCCACTAACAATACACCAGAGCAGTTCGTGGAAATAGTAGGAATAGGAGCTTCGCAGAATATTACACTTTCAGATATGTTGGCAATGACAACTGTGACTGGAAATAGCTCCTATCAGAATACATATGGAAACATTAGAGGTGGAGGTTTCTACACAGGAGTTAGAGTTTCAGATCTCGTAGACCTCGTGGGTGGAATGGGTGAGAATGATTCACTACGGATTGTTGCTGCTGATGATTACAGTCTATCATTCGAACGTTCCAAAGTGTACCCCAACTCTACATACCTTGATATTCAAGGTGAAATGATTCTTGCTTACAAATATAATGAATCAACAGTACCCGATTATGAAGATGGTTTTAGATTGGCTTTCATTCCACAAGATGGATACTACTCAAATGCCGATGCAAACGAAACGACAGATCCGAACCCAGCAGCAGCAGGTCCGCAATGGGTGTCTAATGTCGCAAGGATAGAAGTTATGCTAAATCTATTCAGTGAAACTCTAGAGGTCAATGAAACCTATCTAAGATCGCTCCCATCAATAACTGGTGAGGGAGGATACAAGAAAAAATCTGGGGACATTGTTGGACCATTCAATTTCACCGGTGTTGCCATCAGTGTTTTACTTCAGCAATTCTCAACGCTTTTAGAAAACTACATGATTTTAGCACGAAGCGGAGATGGGACAACAAGTGAGTATTCCAAAACAGTTGTAGAAGGAGCAGTCAGTGGTTATACCCCGAGTGGAACTCCACTTGACTCGATTAACTCAACTATGATCCTTGCCTATGAACAAGATGGTGCTCCAATTACTGATATAGGACCGCTACAGGTAGTTTTCTTGAATGAAGATGGTAATCTAACAGATGGATTCAGATGGGTAAAAGATGTTGTGAGCATTACACTCATGGAACAAAGTCCTACGACATTGATACTCTCTAACTATATATTATCTCATACAGATTATTGCTCTGTTAATGATGCATATATTACAGACCAAAAATGGTCCTGATGAAATAATGCAGTCAAAGCAATGGTTTTATTCACATCTGCGTGGGCCGATGATGAATACAAGCTGATTTTGACAGCTTTTGGTAAGGATTGAGATAGAGTGGTTCGACACACAATTGACTGCAATGAAGCAGATACACTCATTGGTGAGGCTACTTCTTTGATAGAGAAGAAGCGGTATATCGAAGCAGTGTCCACTCTTCAAAGAGGAATCACTGTTGATCCTAACAATCCCAAAGTTTGGGAAAATATGGCAATTTGCAATTTAGAATTGGGAAAGCCAAAGATGGCCCTTCAAGCTTTGAACAATCTTGTTAGAATCCAACCACAATGTCATACTGGTTGGGCAGATAAGGGATTTCTTCATCTATTACTCAACGAAACAAACGAAGGCATTGATGCCTTACAAGAAAGTCTGAGAATAAACCCTCGAAGAGTCTATGGTTGGGAACTTCTCGGAATGGTTCTTGTTACCGAGGAGCGTTGGGAAGAAGCAATTGATGTTCTTGAAAGAACTCTCGACCTGAATCCTAATTCTGCAGTTACTTGGTACAATCTTGCAGTGTGTTACTTGTTATTTGATGAATTAGGTCTAGCTGTTCAATCTGCGGAAGTAGCTTTCTCTATTGATCCTTCATTGAAGGAGCTTGCAGAAGATTGGTGGGATATAGTTCAAGATGATATTGTAGATGATGTCTTCATCTCACTGACAAAAACCTCAGCAAGTTAGATTAAGTAGCATTATCCTTGTCAAGTAGGGCTAGTTCTTTTTTGAGTGCTTTGATAGATTTTGTGAGTTTGAAACTCTTTGCTGATTCGAGAGCTTGCTGGATTGCTGTAACAAGACGGAGTCGTTCTTCTTCTTGTTCATCAGGATCTGTGATAACGCCAAGGGCATCTCTTCTCTTTGGAATTATCAATAGAAGTGTGTCAATGGTTTCCGTAGCCTCCTCACGATTTGAAAAAACCGGTTCAGTTTTGGATTCAGATGATGAAACAATCCAATCGATCTGTTCGAATAGTTTCTTGTATTCATCCAAAGCATTTGCTAGAACAGTCCTTACTTCACCTTCAGGTTCTGCTTCATCAAGTGCAGAAGAAATTCGTTCAATTGAGGTTCCCAAGAAATCCTTTCTTTCAACAAGGCTAGAACGCTTTCGCTCCATCTTGTGCCATTCATTTGATATTTGTCGAGTTAGTGCTATTGCTTGATTGATGGTTTCTCGAAAAGTATCGTACAGAGTCATTGCATCTGTCAATATTGAATCAAGCGTATCTATCTCGTGAGTCAGTTGCAAACTCAACATGTCGCTAGACTGAGCATCAGCTAGAACGCGACTCTCTTTTATCACACGACCTGCAGCTGCCCAGAAACGATTGACATCTTCAGGGTTCATCTCCGTTCGCTTATGTTCTTGAAGTTCTTGAGAGAGTTGTGTGATATCTTGACATATTCCCTGGACTTCACTGATTTTTGCTTTGAGAAGTGCTTTGCCTAAGCGTGTATCCAGTTCATCAGTAAGCAACTGTCGTTCTTCAGGAACTTCCTGAAGAGCACGCGTGTTGTCAATTATGAGTTGCATTGCATTCTCGTACTCGATTACAGCTTCATGGTAGAGACCTTCCTGATACTTTTGGTCTCCACTTCGCTCGAGTTTCAAAGAATCTTCTAGAACATCATATGGTGATGTCATGAGAAGACTGTCTTGCCAAGTCAGTGAACCTTCACTATGAACGTCTAGAGGTCTTCCAGAGGCTTTAAGCTGCAATATGTAAATACCAGTAGATGTTGCTACATATAGCAAATCGTGATCAGCTGTGACGTACACAATCTTGCTCCCATTCAATTCGATATGCCCAACTTCATCTCCACGTTTTGTGTCCCAAATAGACAGATTACCTGATGATTGAGCAACAACTAGATAGTTATCACTTGCCCACATAGAGGATATCATACTCGAATTCCTTTGTTCAAAGGTTTTCGAAAGACTCCATTCAGTTCTCTCGTATACATCAACCTCTCCGGATGGAGATCCAACAAAAACAAATTCAGAGTTGCCAGTTACTATTCCACCCTTTCCCTTCCCGTTAAGACGGGTGAGTTCAGATGGTGCACTACCAGATTCTTTCTTCCATACTCGGGGTTCTTCCTTTTTCGTACTGGTACAGATTATTTGGTCATCAGACCAGATACTGGATAAATCAGATTTGTGTAGTTGCCAGCTCGATGTTTCGTGAGACTCTTTTTGTATAGAAACGAGACGACCTTCTTTTGCTCCAATAAAGAAGAAATCACCTTGAAGCAATGAAGTGATAGCTTGATAGCTTAATTCAAACCATCCAATCATCCCCCATGATTCCTTTTTCCAAACATAGACCCGCTTCTCACAGGTTGCATAAACTTGCCCTTCATCAACATCAACGGCAAGAGGTTCTGCGTCAGTTACATTCAACTCTGCGGTAAGTTGCCAGGTGGTTTTGTCAAATACACGAATATGATGGTCAGTACAAGCGGCATAGACATACTTGTCATCGTAATCAATGTCTATAGCATCTACTTCCAAAAGGGAAATGGATTCATGACTAACAATGGTAGAGTCACTTCCACCCTTCAATGAATTATCCATAATCATCCCCTTGTAAAGTAGTGTGTCTAATAACTAAACTTAGGACTGCTTATGTTAGTTTCCTTCTAGATAAAAAACGCACAAACTAGCGATTTATTGGACCAGAAACGGGAGAATACATGACACAATCGTTGAAAAGGGGCGGTACACAGAAAGCAAATAAGATATCCCCAGAATAGATAGCCGCACTAGATGGAGGTAGGCACCTTGGATTCACACGGATGGAGGCGAGAACTCGACAAATTCGCCGAATTGAAAGGAATACTTGTTTCAGTTAATCCTGCAATGGAGGAACAGTCAAATCGTCAGGTTCGACATTTATACGATATTTTTGCGAACCTAAGCAAGTTTGAGAATGATCTAACAACAGCAGGTTTCACGAAAAAAGGAAAGATAAAGAAAGAAGTGGAAAAATCAGCTAGTGAACTTGAAGACGCGTTCATGCGTGCAACAAGAGATTTTGCTGAACACTTCAGAAAGGAACAGAAGGATGTAATTGCGATTGCTCCTAAACTTCAAGAGATAAAACCAGCTGAAACTAAGGCAATCACTGCCATCAGCTTCCCAGGAGTTGGTGCAGGTGATTTGAAGGACTTTGAGAAGTTACTTGAATTCGCTAAAGCATTCGCAAACGTACACGCAGGTATTTACGGAGACGTAAGTCGTCAGGTGAAATCCACTCTGGATGAGAACAAGGCTATTGTGGAAACTTATGAAAGACATATCACCATTGACAAGGGCGAAGTCGCTACTACAGTTGCAAATGATGATGTAGTCGATCTATCAATGAAAGACCTGATTATTCTCAATGATAAACTAAATGAGGATAAGACGTACCTTGATGGTCGTAAGGATGAGGTAAGTAGGTTACTTGGAACTTCTTTAGTTAGCGATACTGGCTCCCTACAAGCTTCTGTTGAAACTGCATCAAGATTGGGTCTAGAGCTACCTATGGAATTCTCACAAAAGCTCAGGATTCTCCAAAGAGATGCTGGAAAGGCTAATACACTAACAGACTTGGTAAGTCTTGAAAATCAATTACACACCTCCAAGGTCAAACTTGCCAATATGCTCCGTGACAAAATCATCAACATCAAACACGAGGTTACTCAGAAGATTGTTGATGGAGGAATTCCAACTACTTCAGATGTTATCCCAACTCCACCAGAAGTAAGTGTTGAAGGAGAAGGTGTTGCAGGATTACTATCAAGCTATCAACGTATGGTTGAGTGGGAAGGTCAGGTCAAGATAGCTCTACGTGAGCAAGTGATGGAACTTCTTGACGACGTTGAGAAGGCTACTGATGTTCCAGAAGATACTGGAATTAAAGACGTAGATGCGGTTCGTCAGTTCATTGCAGAGTCCAAGAAGACACTCAAGGATACAGAAGTTGATGAGATGGTTAGGATCTATCTCAAGGCTTCAGGTATGAATGACGATTACAAGAAGAATATCACTGAGAGCATTCGCTCCTACCTCGGTCGTTTCAACGAGCTTGCTACCTCAGCTGATAGAGTTTTAGATTATGCGCAACTCAGTAAGAAAGCACCAAAGGTAGAGGAGCTTGAAGGAGGGATAACTTACCTCCTCGAATCACTTGCAAACTTACGAACTGCTGTTGAAAGCGGTGTAGCAACCTTTAGGGATGCTTGTCAGCAAGAAATCGATGCAATCGTTCAAGACTTGCAGACAATCAAACCTGCCTATGCTGAGATATTCCTACCAATCATTGTTGACCTCGATGGTGGAGCAAGTAGAATTCAGAAGATGGATGATTTCTCAGAAATCAAATCAGAGATGCGTACCATCAAAGAAACCATGCTAGCAAAGGCTAATGATTCACTAGAAAACCTACGCTACAGATTAGGAGTTAAGATACGACTAGCTGCTGCGAAACTAATGGGTGCAGGAGTCGAGATCCCTCCAGAGGTTCAAGAGGCAATAAGTGAACTCAACAGTGTTTCAATTGCAGCTGACAATGTCTTTGGTTTACCAGCAATTGCACGAAAGATGGTTGAAATTTACGAGAAGAAGATCTCATCCAAGGTCATCGTTCAATTGGATGCGGAGGTTGATTCTCTCACAATTTCTCTTGAAAAAGCTCAGAGTATTGGAGTCAAAGTTGGTAAAGAGCTGAAGTTGCTCGAAGGGATGAAATCCAAACCACCTCAAGAACTTGAAGATGCAGCTGATTACTTTGATAGACTGATGAATCTAACAACCTCTCCAAATGTGCATAAGAAAATCAGAGAACGTGTTGATGAAGCCTATGAACAAATCAAAAATGCAGTTTCACTGTTTGAAAATCAGGGCATGTCAGAATTTGTAGAGCGTCTCAAGGCACTCATTGATCAAGTTCCAGCTAAATTAGAAAATGATTCTCCACACGTCAATGAGGCATTAGATGTGTGTTTGACCCTGGCGAATATTCAAGAAGAAATGCTCACTGTCATCAAGAACATTGCTAATATCAGTGCACAGAAGTATGATACAGAACTCAAGGAAAAGAGTCAGTACATCTCAACTATCGAAAGAGTCGTTGAGAAATATCCTGATGAATTCAGTAAAATCGTCTTTGACACAAATAAGATGAAGGGACTTGAGTCCACCTTGATAGAGTCAAATGGACTTGATGAAGCAATAGCTGCTTTCCACGAACTTGAAGGTATGCGAAAGAAGTGGTTAGATCAAGCCGTTGCGATGGATGATTGGCACAAATCATTGAGAATGTTCATGACAGGATTCAGTGCAAGTGCTAAAGCTGATGATCGCGATAAGTTCCTTGATGATGCCACAAGGAAAATAAGAGAAACCTATTCAAGAGAAGACATCAGTTCCTATCTCACTTGGGCAATCAAAGAAACTGCTCAGGCTCTAGTCGATAAGAAGAAGTAAGGAGAAATAGTCCATGTTAAGAGGCAATTCCGGTACGGTAGAGAGTGATGAAACAACTAAGGCTGCAGAAGTATTCGCTATAGGTATAGGCGAATGTGGCAGCAATATTGTGGGCTCATATCTCCAATCAAGTCGTGACAATAAACTACCATCAAGAGTCCGTGGCTATCTTCTCATCAATACTGATCGAGCAGACCTTACAAAAGTCCGACAGAAGTATGGCATCCCAAAGGAGAATACTCTCCTCTATGGTGCATCTGAAATCGGTGTCGGTGGTCGTTTCATGGATGGATATAACGCCATCATGGAATCAAAGGATATTATCTTCGACCAGCTTGCTAACCTTGGTTTTGAAGGAGTTTCAGGCTTCTGTATCTTCACCTCCCTAGGAGGCGGTACAGGTTGTGGTGGAACCCCAGCTATCATTGAGTTACTCAAACAGAGATTCCAAGAAGAAGAGGGTCGACGAATCTTCGTCTACGTTGTCGGTATTCTACCATTCGAAGGGCAGTCAAGTGAAGCTCTGAACTCGATATGGGCGGTTTCCAAACTGCTCCGTGCACAGCTCCAAGAGCGGGGTGCAGATCTTACAATTCTACTTTCTAACAGAACTATGCTGAAGAGAATCTTGCAATGGAGAAAGGGTGAATCTGTTGATTATCTTCGCAGAGAACTCGATGTTGATATTGCAGATATCGATTCAATCGAGAAGATGGTTCCATCTACATTAGATGAAGGTGGCGTAGTCGAATCTCGAACCGAACAGGCGTTCGTTGAGCTTGTAAATCCAATGGCACTCGATGTTGTTGAAGCCATGCTATCACCAGGTGTTTGGGAGAGTCACAAAGATGTTTTCCCAACAACGGACTTGGCAGACTATTCGAGAAAACTTGATCCTGTAGTAGTACCAGCGCTCTATTCAGATATCGGATTGATTCCTGATGCGGGTAGCATGCCAAAGCAGCTCGAGACGATGATCGACTATGCAGTCAAAGAGTGTAGTTACGCAGACGTTGGTGAAGAACCGAACGCTGAGAGTGTATACTACGTCATGTCAGGACCAAGGAATATTGCTAAAGCAGAATATGGAATGCATGTTAAAGAAGCACTGGACAAGTTCATTGCTCCAGGAGCAGCTATCACACCATGTTATGTACAATATCACATACCTGATGCAAAAACCGACCTTCTCTTACTTTTAGGATTACCAAAGATACCAGAGCTAGTAACAATCATCAATGAGGCAACTCAACTTGTGAACCTTCATAGTGGTTCTTCACCTCTGAAGCAAGGATGGTTTATGAGATCTAAGGGAACCTCAAGGAAAGAACTTGTTGATGCAATCAATGACTTCCGTGAATTGTTCAGCTACTATATGACACCAGGCGAAACAATGGAATAAGGTGGTTACAGTTTGTCTGAAGACTCATCATTTCATTTCGAAGACCTGATTGATAGAATGCTGTTGCTAGTTACATTGAATTCAACATTAGTTCATTTTCTACTAAGTTCCCAAGTTGAAGGTAGTATTGATCCCGATAGGGTCGACTCGCTCACTCAAGGATTACTTAGAACAAGAAAATGGATGGAAGAAGCAACTACAATGAAAGGAGTTCCTCCATCAACACAGAATATCTTGAGTCTTATCGTCAAGCGACTATCACAGGTTGAAAGTCTTCTTCCAAAGCTCTCCGACAAAGCCAGACAGGCAGAAGAAAATCCAGCTCAGGAGATACTCTCATTCCTTGATGGAGCAAAGGCTCCCACTGGTGCAACCACAACAACACAAACTGGGACTACTACCGCTCCAGCAGAAGCCGAATTAGTACCGCTAGTTGGAGAAACTGAAATAAAGACGGTGGAAGCATACAGAAAGGTGGATGTAGAAGATGATCAGTTTGGACTGATTGGTCAGATTCAGAGACAGATCCAACAATACTCCGCTCGTTGTCACGTAATGTTACCAACATGGTGGTTAGAAGTTCTTCGTGAAATTCATCGATATAAATCAGAATCACCATATCTTGGCGATGTTATCGAGCTACCTTCACGAATTCTAGTTAAGATCACTAAATCTTTACTCACAGAAGCACCTGGTGCAAGACTCCTTCAAGATTTGATGAAGTCTCGTCAACAGGAGAATTATCTCAATGCCTCGGAACAAGAACGGATTGAGAGAGCTGTGAGCAAGTACTTCCAAGGTCTTGAGGGGATACTCAAAGAACAAGATGTCAATGTTCAAGAGAAGATCCTGGAAGCTCAGACAGCCTTTGATGGGTTTGGCTGGGGTGGACCTGAACTTGAGAAACGACTAATCAAGAGATTGAATCAGCAGTGTGAAGAAGCTCTTCAGAGTGCAGAGTCAGGAAGTGATGTACCACGACAGGTCATCTATGCAGAGATTACAAAGATGCTCTGCAAACTTCAGCATGCTATGCTAGCTGAACCAAGACCTCGAGAGATACTTGCTCAGATGAAGCCATAGATTCCCTACAGACTTGTTGCATAGATTTCATAGGCGCAGTTCATATAAGGGATAGTTACAATTCCGACTCTATTACAACACGAGGGAAAGTAATGTCCAGTCTAAAGACTATGCTAAAACCCAAGGTCACTGCAGTTGTTGGTGTATCTACTTCAAATCCATTCTCTCCAGGGAATGTTATTTTCAGAAAACTTGCTTTTGAAAATGGACTACCGACATATCCTATCAATCCGAAGGGAGGAAAGGTAGAAGGTGTTGATGTTTACAAATCAATTGCAGAAGCTCCAAACGATATCGAACTCGTAGTTATCTCTGTACCAGCCAAGTATGTTTCAGGCGTTTTGGAACAGTGTGGAGTAAAAGGAATTAAATCTGTAATTGTTGTTTCAGGGGGATTCAGTGAGGTTGGTGATAGTGGAGCAATTCTTCAGACTGAGATAATTGAAATCGCAAACAAATACAATATCTCAATGGTCGGTCCAAATTGTATCGGAGTATTTGTTCCTGAAACTTTAGACACATTCTTCCTCCCATCAGAACGAGTTGCACGTTCAAGAAAAGGTCATGCAGCAATCATCTCACAGAGTGGTGGCTGGCTAATAGAAAGATTAGAGGAGTTTGCAGATAGACGAGTTGGCGTAGCAGCTGCAATCTCTATTGGTAACGCCGCTCAGACTAAGGTGACAGATTTCATTGAACACTTTGGTAAGGATGATAACGTAAATGTCATCCTATGTTACATTGAAGGTTTTGGCAAAGGTGAAGGACGGAGATTTGTAGAAGCTTGTAAGAAGATTGCCAAAAAGAAACCTGTAGTAGTTCTAAAAGGTGGTGAGTCTGAAGCTGGACACAGAGCAACTCAGAGTCATACTTCTTCGCTAGCTGGTGATCAGGCTGTGGCAAGTGCTGCTTTTAGTCAGTATGGCGTAATTCATGCTAGAGATGAGGATGAAGTCATGGCATATGCCAAGATATTCTCATTCAAACCTAAGTATATGAAAAGCGATAGAGTCGGTACACTCTCAGTAAGCGGTGGGCATGGAGTAATTGCTAGTGATGAGGCTTCACAATATGGAATTGAGTTTCCACCCTTCTCTGAAGAAGAACAAGCAAGGATGAGAGAAGTCATGACTCCTGCGTATCAAGGAATCGCTTCATTCAGAAATCCTTGTGACCTGACTGGATCCGCTTCAGATGTTGATTATGAAAAGGTCCTAGACATTATGCTCTCTTTGGATAAGATAGATGCAGGATTGTTGTTGTTACTACCATATGCTCCAGGTATTTCTCTGCAGATAGGAGCACGAGTTGCTAACGTATCAAAACGTCATCCAAAAGCAGTTGTTGCATATGTTCCGGATCTAGACAAATACGAAGTAATCATACGAGGCTTCGAGCTTAATGGAATTGCTGTGGCTGACACTATAGAAGAAGCAGTTCAGATGCTCAATGGTATTCGAACAAGAACAAGGTATTTGCAGAGTATCGGTGCTTGCTAGGTTCCTCGTGCAACCTTCTTGAAATCGATATCAAGAGACTTCAATGCTTCGACAAGCTTGCCCTTTAGGATAAGTGGTCGTGATGAGAAATCACTCACGCTTTGACATCCATTAAGATACATTGCTACCTTGAGTCCTTCTAGAAATCGTTCTAACTCAACGACAACATCAAGGGATGATCCGTGAACAGCGGGTCTAAGAACTGGATGAGCTAAACCTGCAGAAATAGCTCCCAAGCTTAGCGCTTTTGCCACATCCATTCCTGAACGGATACCACCTGTCGCAATCACATCAAGTTCCGTAGAATCAAGAACCATAATGACACTCAGGGCTGTAGGTATTCCCCATGACCAGAACTCAAGACCAAGTCGAGCTTTAATTTCATCCTCTTCTTTGAGAGCTCGGAAGTATTCAACAGCAGCCCAACTCGTACCACCGACGCCACCAACATCTACACCATCAATACCAATCTCTTCAAGATTACGAGCGACTTCTGATGATATACCAGCACCAGTTTCTTTTGCAATCACAGGAATATCAACTGAGTCAACAATAGCAGCGATGCTCTCAACCATACCTTCGGAATTGATATCACCCTCTGGTTGAATTGCTTCCTGCAGAGGATTGAGATGAACTGCGAGAATATCCGCGTCAATCATCGATACAGCATCAGGCGCAGCCTTCACATGTGTAGCTCCAATATTTGCTATCACTGGAACAGATGGAGCTTTCTCTCGTACGATTCTGAAAGTATCTGCAAGAGAGGGATCTTCGACTGCAGCTCGTTGACTCCCAACTCCAATTGGAAGACCTAATTCTTCAGCAGCTATTGCAAGCCGTTCGTTGATTCCATGCGTATGGGGATGACCACCGGTCATAGCTGCAATAATTAAAGGTGCAGAGGCCTTAAGACCAAAGAAGTTAGTTGTAAGATCGATTTTTTCCATGTCTATTTCAGGAAGAGCATTGTGGACAAACTCAATATCCTCAAACATGGCAGATGTTCGACATTGAACATCCTCGTCTAGACAAATCTCAATATGCTCAATCTTTCTTCGACGGGTCATCGAAGCTTCTGAACTAAGATCCTCTACATCATCGCGGGAGAAAGGTTTGTCATCAACCAATACTCTACCTCCATGGATATACTGAGAATCATAGCCAATACGCAGATAGCACTTGCGGTGCAACTCGCATCACTTTTTTTTCAATACTTGCGCGATACAAAGCCTTTATTCAATATTCTACATCAAAAATACTCAGTGACAAAGATGACGGAAGAGGAAAAGTATAGACTAGAGGACCCAGAAGAAGTGGAAGTAGTTGAAAAAGAGAAGAAGGGTCTCTTTAGACCACTCCCACAAGTTGAAACTAAAACACGTATGAAAGATGGAAAAGCACAGCCTATTGTCAAATTTCTGGGGATTCCGATGTATGAGAAGAATCGTGATATTCTCCTCCTCCTCCTCATGCCAATGCTTGCAGGTCTCATCAATTCATCAATCTACTCCTATGTAACGCTTAGTCTCGTACCGTCATCAGCAGAATACCTGTTCTACCTTCCTGTACTTGTTGCAATTCCAATTGGTCTTGTCGTATCTGAAACAGGTCCAGCATTGATCGGTGGATTCCTCAGTGCATTATTCTTCTTCATATTCTTCATAGCGTTTCTAACAACTCCAGCACTCTTCACACCAGAATTGGGAGTCGCTAATTTTCTAATTAGCGGAATTGCACTGTCTGTTGGTTACTTCCTATTCGTAATAGTAGCAGGATTACTTGGCGCTGTAATTGGTACAATCATACGTGAATTCGCGTGATGATAATAAAATCAGCATACCTCTTCAGAGTACATTAGAATTAGTGCTAATGCCATTTCAAGCAGGAAGAGATTTTATTAGGAGTTATTTTTCTGATACCTTCGCATGAGAAGGATAGGCGTCCTTGTTAGTGGGAGAGGTTCCAATCTTCAGGCTCTCCTTGATGCCGAATCCCGTGGGGAGCTAAGTGGGCAGATTGTTGTTGTGATTAGTAATAAGAGTCAAGCTTTTGCGCTGGAAAGAGCAAGGAAGGTTGGTGTACAAACAATACTGGTTACAAAAGCAGAATTTCCTGATAGAGAGATGTTTGATGAACAGGTAGCTGAAATACTTCGTTCTTACAAGGTGGACCTTGTTGTACTAGCAGGATACATGAGAATGTTCACTGAGCAATTCATCAACGAGTTTCAAGGTAGGATAATCAATGTACATCCATCGTTGCTTCCCGCATTCAAGGGAGTAAGAGCACAGTGGCAAGCGATTGAGTATGGTGCCAAGGTATCAGGATGTTCCACTCATTTTGTGACGCTCGATATGGATGCAGGTCCAATAATCATGCAGAAGGCAGTACCAATTCTTTCTGATGATACAGGTGAAACACTGGCTGAAAGGATTCTTCCAGAAGAGCACAGAATCCTGGTGAAATCGGTTCGATTATTCTGCGAAGATAAACTTATGCAATGATCGTGAAGTAACAATTAGGGAGTAGTGGTGGTATGTGTGGAGTACTAGGGATACTTGGGAATTTTCCACTTCGAAGTGCGAGAGAACTTCTTCTCCTGCTTACTCATAGAGGGCAGGATGCAGCAGGTCTCCTTTGGAGTGATAATGGAGTTGTGAAGACCAGCAAAGCAATGGGACATCCAGGG
>JAEOSL010000170.1 GCA_016840385.1 Candidatus Thorarchaeota archaeon
GAACTGAAGTCACCTGGGAATCTGCTTATGGTGATGACACTGAAGATATTCCATGCACACTAATAGTACTAGAATATTGGACACAATATACCTTTGATCTATAGCAGTACAATATTCTCGGGCTGGAATATAACTTCCAGCTCGCTGTTTTCTTTTTTAATAGTGAAGTGACTTAGTAAATAAATATCCGTGATATAAACACGGCCTAGGAGGAATCATGAAAATACCACGAGGGATCTTACCTATGGAAAGAAGTTCTGTAAAGTTCAGTCTGAGTGTTTGCCTTGTGTCTCTTGTACTGCTTCCAATCCGGTCCTGCTCTGATTTTTTTGAATATTTTTGGAAATGCCATTAGTTTTGCACCAAATAGATTAGTATTCTGAAATCATATCTATTCGCGTATACTCTTGAGTGTTGAATCTTGCACAAAGTACTCTGATATTTGCAAAAAAGTGAAGTAATTGGTTCCAAAAAGGGCTGCTGATTGTTTTCGATGAGATTTAGTTTTTCTAGGATTTACTAGAAAAATAATAAAGGGGCAATTTCATCGTAGACACGTAAACAGGGTGAATAAATTCTATTCTCTATTGAATTTAAAACCCTGTTACAGGTGAGTGTCACTCAAATGAGTCAACTTTCATGGACCGAGTCCCTAAAGGTCAAAGACCTTACAGAACAGATCAGTCAAGGATTTGGTGTACTAGATGCCAATGGTAATATTCAGTACACAAATGCTCGATTAGCAGAAATGCTTGGCTATTCTCAAGATGAGATAGTTGGGGTTTCCTATCATTCATTATTCAGGATAGAAGGACTGGACTTCGTTCTTGACGAAAAAATCCATGAAACGGAAATCGCTTTGTTAACCAAGAATGGCACTGACAGAAAAGCAAAGCTCACAGTAAAATTACTTGATGATGAATTCCACAAGTGGTACCTTCTCCTCTCCGAGTTCGAATCCAGTGTCTATCGCGTAGATTCGGAATTCTTGGAAGCTTTGGATTTAGCAACCCCCCACAGACTAGTTATTGGAAGAGACCTAAAGATTCAGTATATTAGTAGACCCTTTGGTAGTTATGATCTAGATTACTTCATTGGTCGATCTGCTTTGGAAGGTATTGATCCAGAATTCCGTGATGGCGTCCGTGATGCGATAGAAGCTGTGTTTGAGGAAGGAGCAATTGGCTCAATAGAAATATCAAATTCTATACCTGGTCGACCAACAACTTGGAATGATCTCCGAATAAGCCCAATACATCAGAAAGACGTTGTTAGTGCAGTAGTTGTTACTTCAATAGATATCACAGAACGAATCCATACCGAAACAGCTCTACGAGAGAGTGAGGAAAAGTTTCGGGGCCTATTCGAAAATGCAAGTGATGGAATTGTTCTCACCGATGAGGAAGGAAGTATTGTTGCAATAAATTCCGCATATGAGAAGCTGTTTGGCATACAGCGAAGTGAATTGTTGGGTAAACCGATTTGGGTAGCACAAACATTGTCGATGGCCGGAAGTACAAAATCCCCTGAATACCAGAAGCAAGTAGAAACCTCGCTCTCCTCATTCTTTTCCGGAGGTGATGCACCATGGTTGAACAAAGTAACCAAAGGAGAGTTCATCCATCCCACAAAGAATTCACAAGTATGGTTTGCGCAACAATCTTTCAAAATTCCAACATCTTTGGGTTCGATGCTTTGTTCTTTTGCTTGGGATGTAACCGAGCGCCACCAGAATGAAGAAGCCCGTAAGCGTTCTGAAAGGATGTATAGGGCTCTTTTCGAGCAGAGCAACGATGCTGTTCTTCTTTTGAATCTAGATGGTAAGCATCTTGATGCTAATCCTTGGGCTTGTGAGTTTCTTGGATACTCCCTCGAAGAACTTCGGGAGATTGGATTCAAAGAAATTATCGCTGAGAGAGAATCTGAGGAAGGTTCTCAGAGGTTTTCAGAACTTGTTGCAGGAAAGAGGCTTCCAATATACGAACGCACGCTTCGCACAAAAACTGGGGAAGAACTTGTTGTTGATATTAACGTTTCACTGGTACGTGATGATAATGGTGAACCTCTGCATATTCAGAGTATAATGCGAGATATGACTGAGAAGAAGCGGACCATTGAGTCACTCAGGGAAAGTCAAGAACGATTAGATCTTGCTCTAAAAGGTGCAGACTTAGGTGTTTGGGATTGGGATAATGAGAAGAAAGAACTGAAGTTTAACGAAAGATACAGTGGTATCCTGGGTTTTGAACCCGAAGACATTGCCACTGACTACGATAAATGGGAAACACTCATTCATCCAGATGATCTTCAACCGATGGTGGAACGATGGGATGCTCATGTGGATGGTAGAACCCCCTTTTATTCATCCGAACATAGAATGAGAACAAAATCCGGGGACTACAAATGGATTCTTGAACGTGGAAAAGTAATTGAGCACAATGCTGAAGGTGGTACAAAACGTGCTTCAGGAACTATTCTCGATATCACTGAACGAGTACTTGCCGAACAAGCACTTCGAGAGGAAGAATCAAAGTACCGAACAATTGTAGAGCAATCGTTGGTTGGAATTGCAATACTCCCCTCTGGACCTGTCGACATTAAATTTGCAAACACGCGGCTTGCTCATATGCTTGAATACTCGGTTGAAGAGCTAATATCAATGCACACTGATGAAGTAGAATCCTTGGTTCATGAAGCAGATCGAGAACGTGTTCGTGAATATCTCATGGCGGCAATAAGAAAGGAATCGCGAGATGAATTCATTCAAGCACGTTTTCTTTCAAAATACTCTGCTCCGATTTGGGTGGAGCTTACAGCGGGACGAATTGAATATCGCAGTTCACCTGCAGTTATTATTTCTCTTGTCGATATTACCAAACGACGAGAGATGGAAGATGGACTGAGGATGAGTGAAGCCAAGGGGAGAACTTTGCTCCAGTCTCTAAATGATCTTGTAGTTGTTCATGATGAACAGAACCTCTATTCTGAAATATACACTGGAAACGATGCGATTCTCTACACCACTCCCAATGACATCATAGGTCGCCCTATATCAGAAGTACTTCCTGAATCTGTTGCGAAATCATACCTGAATAGTATCCAAAAAGTAAGAGAAACTGGAGAAAGTTTGTCCATTGATTATTCTCTACCATTTGATGATGAGAATCGATGGTTCTCTGCTAATCTATCGCCACACGATGACGGAACGAGTGTTGTTGTTGTTATTCGTGACATCACTGCCCGATATGCCGCAGAAGAAACACTTCGTAGAGATCGACGAATATTCCATCAAATAGCTCAGTCATTCATTCAGGTCAAGGATATCGATAAAGCAACAGATATTATTCTCAATGAACTTGCTTCGAGTTATGGATTTGATTTTGGTCTCTTTGCACAATACGATCCAACTACAAATGCATTAAACAGGACTGCAACAGTAGGAACATTTTCCGAATCAATTCCTCCTGTTGTAGACCTCTCAGCAGAGGATGCTGATTCCTTCTTGATAGCTCATGTATACAAATCTAAAATCGCACTCTTCATCTCAGATGTTGAACGGGAAGTATCAGAGAAATCATATCTTTCAAGGATTCGAGGTTACGGAGCAAAATCCGTTATGGCTGCTCCAATTCTAGATGACGACAGCAACGTACTTGCAGTCTACAGTTTTGCTACAAATACAGTCCGATCATTTGATGCAAGTGACTTTGAAATATTCTCCACAATTACGAGTATGTTGGGAGCTGTTCTAGAACGGAGGAATGCAGAATTACAGAAACAAATTGCTCAAGATGCGTTGGAACGGGAAAGAAAGGCTTTCCAATCAATTGCAGATGCAGTTGTTTATACCACCGATACCAGTGATTTAGGTTCAAACATACTAAACGGATTAATTGAAGCGCTTGGATTTGATTTTGGAACTCTAAGACTTTTTGATGAAGACAAACAGATTCTACGACCCACCGCAATAGTTGGAATTGATACATCTAAATTAACAGCTGATATACCCTGTTGCGGTGATGAACCTCAGCATCTAGTATCACATGTTGCAACCACTAAGGAGAAAGTAATTGCATCTGACGTTTTCGAACATGAAACTACTGTGAAATTCAAAGAACGCTTTGAAGCAATTAAGGTCAAATCAGTAGTAGCTTGGCCAATTCTAAATGAGTTAGGTGATTTGATGGGTGTGTTTAGCATTGGCTCCCACACTCAAACCGAGATACCTGAAACTACCAGGCCTTTCTTTGATGCTCTTGCAGGAATGCTGAACACTCTATTTGAACGCAAGAAGGTTGAGAAGGCATTGAAGATCAGCAAAAGACGGTATCAGGAGCTCATCACTGATGTCTTGGAAGGAATTGGAATGGCTGATCTTGACGAGCGCTTCTATTTTGTGAACAACTCACTTGCAGAGATGTTGGGATATCAACCAGATGAACTCGTTGGTCGTAGTATTCTCGATCTAGTTGATTCAGATGAAATCCAGAAGATTGTGAAACAGACAGAAATACGTAAAGTTGGAAAAGCTTCGAGTTATACACACAAATTCATTCGAAAAGATGGAGAACGATGTACAGTTAGAATATCTGCTGTTCCTTCTCGAAATGATGACGGTGAGATTGATGGTACAATTGCTATTGTAACTGATATCACTGAAAGAGTGAATGCTGAAGCAGCCTTGAAAGAATCTGAAGCTCGATTCAGAAATATTTTCGAGAGTTCTCCTGTAGGGATGCATCTTGCAGAGATATCAGAAGATGGTCAATTGATATTGGTGGATGCTAATCCTGCATCAGAAGATTTTGATATGAAGTACGGCACCATCAAGCACTTTGAAATTGGGTCTCGATTAGATTATGAAATCAGGGGTCAGAGTGGAAAAGTAATTGAAGAAAAATACAAGGATATTTTGGCGACAGGGATTCCTTGGAATCTTGAAGATGATCTTGTTGATAAGCAGGGCAACGTAATAGGGGC
>JAEOSL010000171.1 GCA_016840385.1 Candidatus Thorarchaeota archaeon
TTAATTCTAAATAAGGCATCAGGAGTTCTTGGAATCAGGAGTGCTTGCTTGTATACCTTAATGTTATTTGTAATCCTACCTACCATATCGGCAATGCTAGAGCCAATGCCTGAAGGAGTAAAGAGTGATGTATCATTGGTTTCTTCGATACTCAGTTCAGTATCATACTCTTCAATAATATCAGAATATGTCATATCACTCCAAATTGTACCCAACCTACTCATGTCCAATGGAGCCCGTTGCACACCCGCAAATAGGGCGGATGAAACATTCTCAAAATGAGCTAGCATTGTACTAGCACCTAAAGTTTGAACCAAAAAGAGGCAGATGATTAGTATTGCCAAAAGCGAAATCACTCTGCGGTTCTTCAAGAACGAACACGCCAGACCAAGACCGATTATTGCAACATATGGGGCAAATCCTACTGAGTCTGATAGTTCAATATTTGTTTCAGGGGTATCGGGTCGAAGATCCTCCCATAAAGCAGAGGTCGTCGCAACTGGTCGATACTCAGTTTCATCCCAGCCCCTAACTCCAGTATCACTATCACTAGAATCAAATATCGGCTCCAATGCTACAGCCGCATCGTCAATCCGATCAAGAGAATCATACACCTCATACATTTCATCAAGCGCAGTAAGAGATTCATCACTTAGATACCACTCGTCTATCTGACCCTGAATGCGATATGTTGATTCAATGAGACGATAGGGAGCCCAGTTGGAATCATACATCATCCCTGATTTACCGATGAGTTCCAAGGCCGAGAGTGCTTTTGAAGTTGCATCGTAGGACAACTCACCAGTGTCATCACGGAACATTCCAGCGTCTTGTTCATAGTGAGATACTATATCATCTGCAAATCGCTCGGTATCCACCAGCAGGGATACCATGGTTGGAGAATGAACAGGATCTTGTGTCAACATCTGGAAGGTTTCGACAATTTGCAACTGTCTGTCATATGGCTCGTTCTCGAAACCGCCGCCGAATATTTCACTCTCCTCAAAGAGAAGTTCACCCCACGTAAGATATGATTCAGTTTCAACGAAATCGGCTCTAT
The DNA here is from genome assembly GCA_016840385.1 of Candidatus Thorarchaeota archaeon. Next base: position 1,061 of record JAEOSL010000171.1, read on the forward strand.
TGACATCAGGTGCAAGGACCAAATCTAAATCCATTTTTGAAAGACCCATCTGTCCAATAGCGCTTCGTTCATAATGCTCAACCGAATAGTCCTCGATTGTATAGGCAGTTCTCAGTGCCCAGTACTTGGACTCAAAATCACCCTCTGTGAACCAGCGTGAGTCAAAGGTCAGGGAATATCGATAACTCGACCAGAGATAACGCAAAACTTCCTCAACATCAACATCATCCAGACGGTCCAACATCTTCAATGTTTCAAGTACCAAAGCACTGGTCCTGAAGTCAGGAGCATCCTCTGATTCAAGATAGAATCCTGCATGAGACCAGCTTTGCATTCCTGCATATCGCTGGATGATGGAGTCAATTGCATCAAATAATACATTCGACCAGTCCTTTGAATCGGTATGCTCCTTGAGTAGAGTCACAGCATCCAAAGTCGATTCAAGTGATGACGACCATCCTGGTTGGTCTCCGAAACCTGGTGTGTCTGGATCATAACACCTGAGAATGTAGTCAGGTAGATTGACAGGTGCCATATCATCTGATATTGCGTCAGCCACCACGGTCATACCCAGAAATAGCATCAGGAGCACAACAGTAACAGCGATGGATCTCACTAGCTGGTTCACATTAGTCTTCAAAATTAGTTTCCCTCCGAGGTGATAGAGTTGAAATGGTAAATGAAGAGGGGAACATTCGGAGAGAAGGCTCACGCTGACCTGAACTAACTAGACAGTCAGCAAAACGCTCCTCCCACTTGAGTAAGTACGGTATGTACACCGAATATTCTCCCTTCTGTGCACAGAATACAATACTAACCAAGGTTTTCCAGTGTTTTTTTCCTATTATATATTTCTAACGAACTTAGCTAATCTTCAAAGATAGTATATCCTAATTGTTCTAGTAAGAATCTGAGGTGGGGTGCTTATATCTGAGTGAAGCAATCAAGGAGTATGGTTCTAGCAAAGAAGGTTGATATCAATCCGACTATGTTTGACATCAAATCTGGAAAGGTGACTCGTCCAAAGGAGATACGGATCTCCACAGAGGTCAGCGGTTTGTTCGGTCCAATGACCAACACAACTGTCTGGAATACTCAATATGATCACCAAGAGATAAAGTTCCAAGAGGATATCGTCTTTCAAGAGGGTTGGCTTATCACTGGGACGAAGAAGGAGAGAGTCATGCCATGGTACATTGCAATGTCGCATATCAGGACTATCTCGAAAGTAGGTGGCCTGCTCTTCAAAACCAAGAAGTACACCAAGCACAGGCTCTACGGGAGCCGCGACTCTCACTCAAGTACCGTCTACGAAGTGGTAGCTCAGGAACCAGATGGAACAGAACGTTGGGTCTTACTTGGGAGTGAACATGATGCAGCACTCTGGCATACCCTAACTAGAGCACTTCAAGAGGTTGACCTTGGACCTCTACAAGTAACAGGATTGCAAGTGCGGATTGCCCGTGATAAGTACTATCCAGAACTAAGTCTTGCCAAGACCATCGACCTTGCACGAGAGGTTAGCCTTCGATTACGGTTCAATCTGTATCAGGTTATTGAAGACATTGCGCAGGGTGATAGACTGCGTGCGAGATTCAAGTCTTTTGAAGGTCAGGAACTTCAGGTTATCAAAGAGTGGACCGAGAGTGTGTGGCAGACCTTCTCTACTACATTATGTCCAAGAGTGTGGTAGTGAGAATTCTTTTCTTGTAGAGGAAGGCCCCTGTGACAGAGAACCTCATGCTTGGAACTCACACAGTGGTTAGTATTCTATCTGTGCTTTTCATCGCATTGGAGTTCTTCGCATCTTGGTCTACTCTGCCATCAGGGTTTGTTTTGTTGTAGGTTGGAAAAGAGAACCATTTTCTTGCCAGAAAATCAAACCAGCACCCCCAGTATCCGCAGTAGGAGAAGATGCAGTTCCAACTCCCGACTGATCATCAAACCGTCGCTGTCCCTGTTGAGCCATGCTTCCCTCAAAGGGAGTGATGCTGTCAGGTTCTCTCTTCCTCTTGATTTATCTACAGAGCCCAAGGATGAACTGCCTCCTACACGGGATAAAATGAGGATACTACAGAATAATAATAGGTGTACCGTAAGAACTCGTTGAGGTCGTATAGGTCTTTCTTGAGAGTGAGAAGATTTTTGATATGACGAAGTAGCTAAAGAAGACATATGAGCAGGTATTCTATAAGAATCAGCCACTATGTTGGACTTCTGCATATCAAGAAAGCCTCACTTTGCAGGAAACTGCTGTTTTATCATCAGGATTCTTGATGTTGCTAGGAAAGGTAGTTGCCAGTTGATTCATCATATGATTCCATCATCAAATCAGTCTACTCCGTACAATATTAGCCCGTACTACTATTGTTAAGGATCAACCCGTACTCTATTCACCAGAGAGCTGTTCAATATCATCAATGAATCCGAGACCGAGACTTGCTTGGATTGCTAAGCTATCCTTTCTTTCACGAACATAATCACCTTGCGCTTTGTTATGTAATGTACTCCATAATCGTGAACTATCTTCAGGTGTTTGAAAATGCCTTTGAAGAGTTGCAACTACCTTTTGTTTGTTAACTGGTGTATTGTTGTTGAACACTTGCCTGAGAAGCTTGACAGCCAGATTAGGTGACAATCCTACGTCTTGCTCCAAGATTATTTTTGATGTCAATATCCCATAGTCATGCTCCAAAGGGAATGTTGTATACCAACTATTGATGGCTGGAATTGTTTTACTACCATCTAGAATACCGTTTTCAATACATCTGAATATACAGTCAGCAACCTGAAAGACTCGTTTATTGAAATCTTTGGAGTAGGTTTGAGTCTGACATCCTTTGGGTATTGTTTCTTTCCTTGCACTTAGGGTTGCTGTTTGAAAGATTTTGTAGAGCACCTTGTCATTCATACTAGTTATCATTGACTTACTAAGTAGACCCAGTAGATCTTCAATTGAGTAGACTGTAAATATCCAACCTCTTTTCTCCTCCTCATCGAAAACAGCCTTCACTATTGGAACTAGATTCTGCAAAGTAAATTGTTCTTTCAGAGTCTTTGCCCATTCGTTTATCTCATCGAAAGTTGCTGGGAGTGTTTTCCACCCTGTTAATTCCCGAATAGTGTCAGCAAGTTGCCTAGTATTATTGGCTATTGCAGTTCGTAATAATGGGTTTGGTGAATGTGTACGACTAATATACCAGCACCAGTTCAACCAGTAGTGATCTAGAGAATACTTTGTTATTCCAGGGATAGCTGTTGAAAGGTAGTTGCGGAAATTTTCGGAGTTATCATGGAATCCTTTCCAGTCTTCTTGTATTGCAAGCTGGATCAATTCCTTTGCCCAGATGTCTATCGTTTTCCTGAGTTCGACATTGGCTTCATACTTTCTCTCATTATCGCCTACCCATTGACGAAAGAACTCAATTGTTGTTCTTCTCCTGATATCGCCACTAAACAACTCTGTCAACCATCGACAGAATGAGAGGAATACAATTGCTGAGGGAGATCTCCGTTTTCTGAATAATATCGGAAGTGATACGATAGATGAGAATACACCCCAGAGGACAATGATTACAGGAATACTTGATAGAGGTGGAAATATCGAACCAAACATGAATACGACTGGAAGACTGATGACTACAGCCCAGAACAATTGTGATACTTGGTCCACATCAGACCGGACCTGAATACTGTTCAACGTGCGTCCTGTTTCTCGCTGAAGTATATTGTATATGGAATCAGACTTTTTCATTGACGATTCCCATGGACGGATAAAATTTGTCACTCTTGCCATAAGCTTTCTTGTTTCTGTTTGACGATGTCGAACATAGACCCAAAACACAAGTTCAAGAAAATATCGCTCGATCTGAAGAGACCAGAGGATAACCCCC